>CAZDAP010000124.1:0-4500 GCA_964503585.1 uncultured Lachnobacterium sp.
TTTTCTTTGCAGATTTAATGTTAGCCAATTTGTACACCTCCGAATTATTTTCACTATTATTTTCACTAAAATGTTTGACGATTATGATGAAACTGACACGGACGCTTCGTCATAAACGTACTAAAATATAATATGCTAAGTCTGTCTCATTGTCAATATCTTTTTTCAAAAAATATGGAAAGTTTTGCATATATTTTGCATATATTCCTTAGAAGGAGGTGTTGTCATGCGAAAAGTGCTTCTTGTAATAATCAGTTGTGTCGTGATTTGTGGTTTTGCATATCGTTTTGGCGATGCAAAGTGGGAGGACGCGAAGATTACAGCCATTGAAAAAATATATCTGAATATTTCGGAAGTGATGTTTCCACAAGTACATTTGTATGAATATGACAAAGAAACTCTTTTGTATAAGGATGTCGAAAAGATGTTGATGCCAGTGGTGTCTAGTTTTCGTAGTAATGTAACAAGAGCGTCTCATAACCAAAGTACAGAGGGGGAAAGTGTGGAAAATAACGGAACTGAAATGCAGGAAACCGAGAGTCAAACGCAGGAAGTTTCGGGGACAGAGACGCTTGAGACCGAGCAGGTGGGACAAGGTGATACTTCGACAGAAGTAGAAGAAACACTTGTAGGTTTACAGCAGTCTAGTACGTGGAGTAGTCTGCAAAAAATACAGGAAATCAATCGTCTAAAACTTCAGGATTTTGATTATTTGCGTCAAAACTTCTACCAAGTGGATAATACCACCACCATAGGAAGTTCCCAATTGGATGTTGAAAAGTTACTGGGAACAGATTTGACGCTTGCCGAAAATGTCGATGGTCCACAAATTTTGATTTATCATACTCACTCTCAAGAAGGATATGCAGATTCCGTGGAGGGAGATGCAAATACATCCGTGGTTGCCCTTGGTGCCGAATTATCCAGAGTATTGGAAGAGAAATATGGCATACAGGTGTTACACCATACTGGCCAATATGATGTGCCAGATCATGCCAATGCTTACGCCAACGCCTTGCCTAATTTAGAACAGATTTTAGCAGAAAATCCATCCATAGAAGTGGTGATTGATTTACATAGAGACGGAGTATCAGCAACAACACATTTTGTTACAGAAGTAAATGGCAAGCAAACGGCGCAGATTATGTTTTTTAACGGTTTAAGTAGAACCACTTCCCAGGGAGATTTAAGTTATCTTCCTAATCCAAATATACAGGATAATCTGGCTTTTTCCTTTCAGATGCAATTGGCTGCGGCAGAATATTATCCAGGATTTACGAGAAAAATCTATTTGAAAGGATATCGTTATAATATGCATCTGCTCCCAAAATCCATGTTGGTAGAAGTGGGGGCACAGACCAATACTTTTGAAGAGGCAAAAAATGCCATGGAGCCCTTGGCTGACTTATTGGCGCTGGTGCTGAAGGGAAATTAAAACAGAAAATTTTATTCAGCAAAACGCGTAGACCTCTCGACGAATTTTCAGAACGGATTTATAATAGAAATAAGGATTAGGATAAAATATGCAGGGGGAAATAGATATGATTGATTATGCAGAAGGAAGTGGAAAACAGTATCACACTGGCGTAGGTCCAGAGGATATCGGAAAATATGTGATTTTACCAGGAGATCCAAAGCGTTGTGAGAAAATAGCAGCCCATTTTGATCATCCTGTTTTGGTAGCAGATAGTAGAGAATATGTGACCTATACCGGCACATTGGATGGTGTAAAAGTCAGCGTGACCTCCACAGGGATTGGTGGGCCATCTGCATCTATCGCCATCGATGAATTGGCAAAATGTGGGGCACACACCTTTATCCGCGTCGGAACCTGTGGTGGTATGCAGGAAGAAGTTATGAGTGGTGATGTGGTTATCGCAAATGGTTCTATTCGAATGGAAGGAACCTCTCGAGAATTTGCACCGATTGAATATCCAGCAGTCGCAGATTTTGATGTGACAAATGCCTTGGTTGCATCTGCAAAAGAACTGGGTGTTCCATATCATGTAGGTGTTGCACAAAGTAAAGACAGTTTTTTTGGACAACATGAACCAGAGATTATGCCAGTCAGTTATGAATTAGAAAACAAATGGCAGGCATGGATTCGCATGGGATGTTTAGCATCTGAAATGGAATCCGCAGCACTCTTTATTGCGGGAAGTTTCTTGCGTGTAAGAGTTGGTTCCTGCTTCCTTGTAGTAGCAAATCAAGAGAGAGCAAAAAAAGGATTACCAAATCCACAAGTTCATGATACAGAAATCGCTATTTCCACTGCCGTTGGTGCGCTACGCAAATTAATTGCAGCGGATAAAGAAGATGGCAAGGAAGTATAGCGGTTGTAAAAGTGAGACAAAATATAGGTGAGGGGAACTATATGAATAGATACGAAGAATTAATAGAAATGGCATTAGAAGCCAGAATGCTTGCTTATGCTCCATATTCCAACTTTAAAGTAGGAGCAGCCCTGCTTGGAAAAAGTGGTGTGGTTTACAAAGGCTGCAATGTGGAAAACGCTAGTTATCCAGCTACGAACTGTGCAGAAAGAACAGCCATATTCTCAGCAGTAGCAGAGGGACAGAAGGAGTTTGAAGCCATCGCCATCGTGGGTGGAAAAGAAGATGCAGAAGAATTAGAATTTTGTGCACCATGCGGAGTTTGTCGACAGGTTATGAGAGAATTCTGTGTACCAGAAAAATTCGAAATCATTTTGGCAAAAAATAAAACAGACTATAAAGTATTTACTTTAGAAGAACTGCTTCCTATGAGTTTCGGTCCAGATAACCTGAAATAAGAAATGCGAGAAAGGATAGGTATATGAGCAAAAGATTCAAACGTGTATTTACAATTGTGGTGGATTCCCTTGGAATCGGACCACTTCCAGACTCTCCAAAATTTGGTGATATAGATGTAGACACATTGGGACATATTGCAAAAACAGTAGAGTCATTTTATATCCCAAATTTACAGAAACTGGGCATTGCCAATTTAAAGAAAATGGACAAGGTTGCTCCAGTAGAACAGCCATTGGGATACTACTGTGCTATGCGAGAAGCCAGCAATGGCAAGGATACCATGACTGGCCATTGGGAAATGATGGGCATTCATACTACCAAACCTTTTGTTACCTTTACAGAAACTGGTTTTCCAAAGGAACTCATTCACGAACTGGAAAAACAGTTTGGAAAAGAAATTATTGGGAACAAATCTGCCAGTGGTACGGAGATTTTAGAAGAGTTGGCAGAGCAGGAAATTTATGAGGACAAGGTAATTGTTTATACATCTGCAGACTCTGTACTTCAGATTTGTGGCAACGAAGAAACCATGGGATTAGAAACCTTGTATAAATATTGCGAAATCGCCAGAGAACTCACCATGAAAGATGAATGGCGTGTAGGACGTGTCATTGCCCGCCCTTATGTAGGCAAGAAAAAAGGAGAATTCAAACGTACCAGTAATCGTCATGACTATGCCTTAAAACCATCGGGATCAACTGTCTTAAATGCTATAAAGGACGCAGGCTATGATGTGATTTCTGTAGGAAAAATCAATGATATTTTCGTAGGAGAAGGCATCACAGAGGCCCACAAATCCAAGAGCAGTGTGCACGGTATGGAACAGACCATGGAAATCGCAGAAAAAGATTTTACAGGACTTTGTTTTGTAAATTTGGTAGATTTTGATGCGTTGTGGGGACATCGCCGTAACCCAGAAGGCTATGGAAAAGAGATTGAGATGTTTGATGAAAAATTGGGTCAGTTGCTACCATTATTGAAAGAAGATGACCTGCTTATCATCACAGCTGACCATGGTAATGACCCTACCTACACAGGTACGGATCATACGAGAGAAAAAGTTCCATTTATTGCATACTCACCAGCCTTTAAAGGCGCTGGTGCCTTAGAAGAAGCAGAAAACTTCGCAGCTATCGGTGCCACGATTGCAGAGAACTTTGGTGTAGAAATGCCGGAGGGATGCATCGGAACTTCTATTTTAGATAAATTCGTATAATTTGCATAAGTTGTTCAATTTGACGCCCCATCTTCGGATGGGGCTATTTTTTTGCAAAACCTTGTATATATGTAAAATCTTCCCAATCTCTCTTGTTATACACTAGCGCGCGTGCAAAAATAGGATAAATACTAAATAGGATATGTGCTACAAAAGAAAAATAACACTACATGGAGGTTCCCATGGCGCGACATAAAGCCAATACTACAAGAAAAGAAATCATACATGTGGCGACGTATATGTTTTTGGAAAAAGGGTTTTCCAATACATCCGCAAAAGCCATCAGTGATGAACTGGATATCAGCACAGGAAACCTGACCTTTCATTTTCCTACGAAAGAGCATTTGCTGGCAAAACTGGTAGATATGCTTTGCCACTTCCAGTGGAAAATGATGGAAAAGGTCACAGACGAGGGCGAGAGTTCCCTGCTTGCACTTTGTATGGACGCATATTGGTACATGGAGTGATCAGGCTTCTCGTTATGTAGGGACA
>CAZDAP010000125.1:0-4484 GCA_964503585.1 uncultured Lachnobacterium sp.
TTGCCTTACGATAAGTACGGGCAACCGTTGCTACATAAAGGGCGGTTTTCATACGGCCTTCGATTTTATAACTATCAATACCTGCTTCAATCAAGTCTGGAATATGTTCAATCATACACAAGTCCTTTGAGTTGAAGATATAGGTTCCTCTTTCGTTTTCATATACTGGGAAATATTCACCAGGACGTTTTTCTTCCATAACAGAGTATTTCCAACGACATGGATGGGTGCAGGCACCCTTGTTTGCATCTCTTCCTGTGAAGAAGTTGGAAAGCAGACATCTGCCTGAGTAGGAAATACACATAGCACCATGGATAAAGGTTTCGATATCCATATCTTCTGGAATATTGTCACGAATTTCTCGAATTTCACGAAGGGAAAGTTCACGGGCTGTTACTACACGTTTTGCTCCCATCTGGTACCAGAAGTTAAAGGTACCATAGTTGGTATTGTTTGCCTGCGTACTGATATGTCGCTCAATATCAGGACATACTTCTTTTGCCAGCATAAAAATAGCTGGATCTGCAATAATGAGTCCGTCTGGTCTGTCTGGCTTCATATTGTTTAATTCTTCAAAATATCTGCGTACGCCATCTAAGTCATAATTGTGGGCCAAGATATTTGCAGTGACATATACTTTTACTCCATGGTCATGGGCAAATTTAATTCCTTCTGCCATTTCTTCTGGCGAAAAGTTTTTTGCTTTGGCACGGAGACCAAATGCTTCACCACCGATATATACCGCATCTGCACCAAAAATTACGGCTATTTTTAATACCTCCAGACTGCTGGCTGGACATAATAGTTCGATTTTTCTCATATTTTCCTCTCAAACTTGACGTTTTGCGTCCTAAATGTTCTTTTTCTATTTTTTCTGCTATAATATTTATTTTTTACTACTTACAGTTATCCCATCACCAATTGGTAATACCGCAGTTACCAAATCATCTCTATGGGTTAACTCGTATAAATATTCTCGCATTCGTTTATGAATGGTTCGATTTCTTCTGGTTACTACAAAATGGGATTCTATAATATCCCCATCCTGTAAAACATTATCAGACACCAGAACACCATCTTTTTTCAAAAGACGAAGGATATCTGGCATAAAATTAATATACTGTCCCTTTGCTGCATCCATGAAAATCATATCAAAAGGCTCTTCTAAAGTTTTCAATACCTCTGTGGCATCTCCCTCAATAAGCGTAATTTGATTTTCTTTGCCTGCGCGGACAAAATTCTCCCTAGCAATAGGGATTCGTTTTTCATAATTTTCTATGGTAACAATCTCGCTTTGGACTGGATTGTATTCTGCCATCAAAATCGCAGAAAAACCAACAGCAGTTCCCACCTCTAGAATGCGTTTTGGCTTTTGCATAGCCAAAAGCAATTTCAAAAAGCTCTG
Source organism: uncultured Lachnobacterium sp. (assembly GCA_964503585.1). Lineage (GTDB taxonomy): Bacteria > Bacillota > Clostridia > Lachnospirales > Lachnospiraceae > Roseburia. Next base: position 1,406 of record CAZDAP010000125.1, read on the forward strand.
CATTTCTTTCCGAATAATCGGAACATAGGAATCCAGAGCTTCTCTTTCTATGGTATCGAGAACTTTCGTATTCCCACTGTCCAGCGAATTTATATATGTTACCAGACGTTCATCTACTACCACTTTTATTCACCTGTTGTTTCTGTATCTTCGTCACTATCATCGGAATCTTCAGATTCTTCCGTATCTTCTTCTGCATCAGCCATGGCAACCATCATTTCTTTTGCAGTCATCGAGGTATTCAGTGTATACATTCCTGGGTTAATTTCTCCCTTATACGCAGACAACTGATACTGTAACCAGAAAAGATTTGCATCACGAACTAATCCTTTTTCCTGCAAAAGATCTGCAATATCCATCGCATCCATATTCTCATCAATGGTAACGATTACTGCAGTACCTGGCTTACTTTCCATAGCAGGTTCTGTAAACACGCGATATCCAAAATCATAGGCAACCATACTAGCACGTATTGTACCAAGTACCACTAGTAATACAATCAAAATGGTTCCTGCGATTTTGATTCCTTTAAACAGTGTCTTATTCATATTTGATTCCATAGTTATCTCCTATACTTCCATGATGATTGGTAAAATCATTGGACGACGCTTTGTTTCTTTCCAAACGAATTCACCTACCGCATCTTTTACTTCTGTTTTTATTTTGCTCCAATCTGTAATACGACGGTTCATAATGTCTTCCATTTTTGCGTCGACAACAGCCTGCATTTCATCCATTAAAGTTTCTGAGTTACGAACATATACGAAGCCACGTGACACGATGTCTGGACCATCTAATACAAGACCTGTCACACTATCTAAAGTCATAACCACGATAATAATACCGTCATCTGCAAGTCTCTGTCTGTCTCGGATAACAATATTGCCAACATCACCAACACCATTACCGTCTATCATGACATTTCCTACCTGCACGCGACCAATAACATCTGCCGATTCTTCATCCAATGCCAACACATCCCCAGAAGAAAGTATTTTAATATGGTCTTTATCATATCCTAATTCTTCTGCAATCTTAGCCTGTGCAATTAAATGTTTGTACTCTCCATGAACAGGAATACTGTATTTTGGATTTACAAGTGAATAAATCAACTTGATATCTTCTTTACATGCATGACCAGATACATGAACGTCCTGGAAAATAACATCTGCGCCTTTACGCATCAGTTCGTTAATAACTCCCGTAACTGATTTTTCATTTCCAGGAATTGGTGAAGAACTAAATACGATTAAATCATTTGGCTTAATCGAAATCTTACGATGAGTTCCGTTCGCCATACGGGAAAGTGCCGCCATGGATTCCCCCTGGCTACCTGTTGTAATAATAACCGTCTGGTCGTCTGGATAACTGTGCAGCATTTCACCTTCGATTAAAATATTGTCTGGTAAGGATAAATAGCCAAGTTTTGCTGCTATATCAATGGTATTTACCATACTTCTACCTTCAATGGCTACTTTACGATTAAACTTGTGGGCAGAGTTGATAATCTGCTGTACACGGTCTACGTTAGAAGCGAAGGTTGCAATGATGATTCGCTGAGTTCTGTGATCATCAAAGATTTTATCCAAAATCGCTCCAACACTCTTTTCAGACTGTGTGAAACCAGAACGTTCTGCATTGGTACTGTCACACATCAGTGCAAGTACACCTTTCTTTCCGATTTCACCGAAACGAGCCAAATCAATAGCATCACCAAATACTGGTGTATAATCCACTTTAAAATCGCCCGTATGAACAACAATACCTGCTGGTGAATAAATCGCCAAAGCTGCTGCATCCTGAATGCTGTGATTTGTACGAATAAATTCTACTCGGAAGTTTCCAATATTAATATGCTGACCATATTTTACCACCTTGGTCTTTACTTTCTTTTTCATATCATGCTCTTCCAGTTTGTTTTCGATCAAACCAACTGTAAGTTTTGTTGCATAAATAGGAACATTAATATCACGAAGCACAAATGGAATTGCTCCAATGTGGTCTTCATGACCATGGGTAATAAAGAACCCCTTTACTTTATCTATATTATCCTTTAGATATGTTACATCTGGTATTACCAGATCCACGCCCAACATATCATTTTCTGGAAATGCCAAGCCACAATCCACAACAATAATACTGTCTTCGTATTCGAATGCAGTAATATTCATGCCGATTTGCTCCATGCCACCTAAAGGTATTATCTTTAGTTTGCTTTTTACTGTTTCAATCGTTGACATATTACCTCCTGTATTTTTCCGCTCTCTTAATATTCGATATCTGTATCTTCATCAACAAGCTCAGTAAAGACTTTCGCAAGTGCCATGAATTCTACTTCATCCTCCACTACTTCGTAAAGTACTTCATCGTTCTCATTAACTACTTCCTTTAAAATATATGCATCTAAAGTGCCATCTTCTGCATCTTCTGATACTAGTAAGTATTTTACACCATTTAACTGTGTTTCATCCTCTACAACAAATTCTACTACTTCCTGTGTTTCTGGATCTGTAAATTTTACTTTTTCCATTTTAATACCTCTTTATTAAATACTTCTGTCATTAAATACTTCTTTCTTCAAGCAATACAAAATGGACACTCAAATTTCTTTTTCACTCAGGCGAAAATTATTTCGCCTGATTTGCAAGATAATCTAAGTATCCTTGTAAAATAAATATTGCCGCAATTTCATCTACATATTCTTTACGGTTTTCGCGACGTATTCCCATTTCCATCATGGCATTGTCTGCGGACACCGTAGTCAGACGCTCATCCCAGAGAACTACTTCAAGTCCTGTACGCTTTTCCAGCATTTCCTTGAACTCTTTTGTTTTCTCACAACGTTCGCCTTCTGTATTGTTCATATTCTTTGGGTAACCCAATACGATTTTCTCTACACCGTATTCATTTACCAATTCGTCGATTCTGGCCAATGTTTGACGCAGTTTGGTAGGTGCTTTTCTACGCACAATCTCAACTCCCTGCGCTGTCAAAAGCAGTTCGTCACTGACTGCTACGCCAACTGTCTTTGTACCAAAATCCAATCCTAAAATTCGCATAAATCACCTTACCGGAATCT
>CAZDAP010000126.1:0-4466 GCA_964503585.1 uncultured Lachnobacterium sp.
TCTTCATTTTTTATCGACATATTGCATCTACCTCCGCTATAATCTGTCTATTTGAAAAGCCTTGTAAATCCATAGCTCCTGATGGACATGTAACTGTACAAGCACCACAACCCTGACAAAGTGCATTGTTTACCACAGCAACACGTCGAACTTCGCGAATACCATGATCATTTACTTCTTTTTCTTCATAAGAAATCGCACCATATGGACATACATTGGCACATGTAGAACAACCATTACACATAAGTTCATCTGCTTTTGCAGTACATGGATTTGTCATAAGCTTGTCTTTTGCAAGTAAACCAATGGCTTTTACTGCTGCTGCACCTGCCTGTGCAACTGTTTCTGGAATATCCTTTGGACCCTGACATACACCAGATAAGAATACACCTGCTGTTGGAGATTCTACTGGGCGAAGCTTTGGATGAGCTTCTGTTAAGAAGTTATTTGTATCAATACTTGCTGTAAGCATTGTTGCAATCTGGCGAACCGATGGTTCTGGTTCAATTGCTGTAGCAAGTACTACCATATCTGCTTCTTTTAAAATCTGTTTATTATCAAGCAAATCAGATCCCTGTACTAAAAGTTTTCCATTTGGCTGTGGAATAACCTTTCCAACCTGACCCTTGATATAGTTCACACCATATTCTTCTACTGCTCTTCTGTAGAACTCATCGAAATTCTTACCTGGAGTACGAACGTCGATATAGAATACCGTAACATTTACATCTGGATATTTATCACGGATGAGCATTGCATGTTTTGCTGTATACATACAACAAATCTTTGAACAATAGCTCTTTCCTCTATTATCTGAACAACGGCTGCCTACACACTGAATGAATACGATTTCATGAGGATGCTTTCCATCTGAGAGACGTTCTAAATGTCCCTTTGTAGGACCAGCAGCATTCATGATACGCTCTAATTCTAAGGATGTGATAACATCCTGACTCTGGTTATATGCATACTCATCGTAATTATCTAACTTAATGGTATCAAAACCAGTTGCTACTACGATTGCACCGTATTTCTGTGTTACGATTTCATCCTTCTGTGTATAATCAATTGCACCCGCCTGACATACCTTTTCACAAACACCACATTTACCGGTCTGGAACTTGATACAAGCTTCACGATCGATAACTGGTACGTTTGGAATTGCCTGGGCAAATGGAGTGTAGATTGCACTTCTATTGTTTAAGCCGCGGTTGAATTCGCTTGGAGCTTTCTTAGAAGGACATTTTTCCTGACAAACACCACAGCCAGTACATTTTGACATGTCAACGCTTCTTGCTTTTTTACGGATATCTACTGTAAAGTCACCTACGAAGCCTGATACTTTATCTACTTCACTATATGTATAAATTGTAATCTTTTCATGAGCTGCTGCTTCTACCATCTTTGGAGTAAGAATACAAGCAGAACAGTCAAGTGTAGGGAAAGTTTTGTCTAACTGAGACATTCTTCCACCGATACTTGGTGTTTTTTCTACGATATCTACTTCATATCCTGCATCTGCAATATCCAATGCAGTCTGAATGCCTGCAATACCACCACCGATTACAAGAGCACGTTTTGTTACACGGCTTTCACCTGGTTTAAGTGGTGTATTTAAATTTACTTTTGCAATGGCAGCTCTTGCTAAAATAACCGCTTTCTTTGTTGCTTCTTCCATATCCTTATGTATCCAAGAACAATGCTCACGAAGATTTGCGATTTCTACCATATATGGGTTAAGACCAGCTCTTTCCGCTGCAGTACGGAATGTAGTCTCATGCATACGTGGCGAACAAGAACATACCACAATGCCTGTTAAATTCTTTTCATGAATTGCCGCAGCAATTTTTGCCTGTCCAGCTTCAGAACACATATACTGATAATCTTCTGCATGAACAACACCTGGTTCCATCTGAACCATTTCTACTACTTTTTTAACGTCTACCGTAGCCGCAATATTACTACCGCAGTGGCAAACGAACACACCTATTCTCTGCATTGCGACTTACCTCCTGTATCTTCTAAATGCACTTACCAAAAGCTGCTGTGGTACTTCTGGATCTAAGAGCTCAGGAATCTCTTCTGGAGAAAGACCAGTCTGACCTTTTGTACGTACTACAATCTGTCTTGCTGCATCAATCAATCTGCCTGGCTGTACATCTCTTGGACAACGCTCTACACAAGCAAAACAAGAAAGACATTTCCAAAGAGACTCTGAATTTGCCAAAGCTTCGATATCACCATTCTGTACATAGGATACAAACTGGTGAGGTTTAATATCCATTTCGTTAAAGGCAGGACAAGTTGCAGAGCATTTACCGCATTTCATACATTTTAATGGATTTACGCCGCTGATTTCTTTGATTTTCTCAGCCTGATTCTTTGCGTGGCTCATTACTCTACATCCTCCTTTACTCCGAGTGCTTCTGCAAGTAATTCTGTGAAATAATAAACAGGAAGCTCGCAGTTCTCACTCTTATTTAAGTTGTACATACAAAGAGGACATGCGGTAATAAGCATTTCTGCACCAAAGCCTGATGCGCTCTCTTTAATCTTATCGCACATGTTCTTTGCCATTTCTTTTTCTCTTAATGAGACATATCCACCACAACATTCGTTACGATATGGATAAATCACTGGTTCTGCACCAAGGGCACGTATAAATTCCTCAATAATTGTAGGATTTTCAGGATTATCAAAAGCCATTACTTTTCCTGGACGAAGTAAAAGACAGCCATAATAAGCACCAATCTTCTTTCCTGTTAATGGATTTACTACTTTTTCTTTTAACACGTCAAATCCAACACGATCACGAATTACTTCTAAAAAGTGAAGTACATTTGTTTCACCTGTATATGCTTCTTCAAGCTGCATATAATTATTTGCTCTTGTACGAATATCGTTATTGTTCTTCATGTCATCGTTTACACGTTTGATCACATGATGACATGCGGAGCAAAGAGTTACTAAATCCTGACCTTTTTCCTTCGCTTCGTTTAACACACGAACAGAAGAAAGTTTAGACGCAATTTCATCTGTACCAAGTGGATACACACCACCACAACACTGCCAGTTTTCTACTTCTTCTAATTCAAAGCCCAATGCTTTGGCTGAAATTCTGGCATATGCGTCCAGGTCTTTTGCCTTTGTTCTCAAAGTACATCCTGGATAATATGTATACTTCATAATTTAACCATTCTCCTTCTAAATTTCGGTTTAAATTTCAATCTGAGCGATAACTTCTTTTAATGTATCTGCACTCTTATGGAGTAATGCAATTTCTTCATCAGTTAACTTTACTTCCACTTTACCCTGGCATCCATTTGGACCAACCAATGCAAGTGTACTTAAGCATACATCTTCAATACCATATTCTCCATGCATCATAGTAGAAACTGTACTTACTGTATCTGTAGATGCTGTAAGAATTTTACAAAGCTTACAAACAGCTGTAGATACTGCATAGAAAGTAGCACCTTTGTTTGCAATAATTCTTCCACCAGATTTCTGTACATACTGTAACATTGCAGCCTTATCAATTGGCTTAACATCAATACCACTTCTCTTCATAGTAGAAGCATATTCACTTACAGGAACTGCTGAAATACATGTCTTGCTCCATGGAACAAATGATGTATCTCCATGTTCACCAAACACATACGCATGAACATTCTTCTGTGCAACATTAAAATGTTCTGCGATACCACAACGAAGTCTTGCTGTATCAAGCATTGTACCAGAACCGATAATCTGATTTTCTGGAAGGCCTGAAAGTTTTGTAAATGCATAAGTAATAATATCTACTGGGTTACTTACAATGATATATTTTGCATTTGGAGCAGCTTCAACGATCTTAGGAGTAATCTCCTTAATAATATCAACGTTTGTCTGTGTCAATTCTAATCTAGACTGACCTGGCTTACGAGCTACACCTGATGTAATAATAACAATGTTGGAATCTTTTGCATCCTCATAATCACCTGCAGTGATTGCAATTGGATCTCTAAAGCAGGTACCCTGGATGATATCCATTACTTCACCCTCTACCTTATCCTTATTCACATCAATCAATACAATTTCTGATGCTACATCATCCTGAGACAGGTTGTATGCAATTGTTGAACCTACGCTACCTGCACCAATAATAGTAATTTTTCTAGCCATTTATTAGCTTCCTCCTATATTTGTATATTTTTTAACAAAGTCTAACATAAAAAAAAGAGAAGTTTTTCTCACATTAATTTAGTATATCATATATTCCTTTTTTATCATATTGATAAAGTTGATAAAGTTTTAACGAAAAATTGTCATTATTTTAACAACATAACTATAATGCCCCAAAAAAGTATTTTTTTAAAAAAGAAAACGCCTAAAACCCTTGATCTTTCAAGACTTTTAAGCGTTTGTTTTGAGCAGGGGTGGTAGGAATCGAACCCACCTCTGGAGTTTTGGAGACTCTTATTCTA
>CAZDAP010000127.1:0-4425 GCA_964503585.1 uncultured Lachnobacterium sp.
ACCAGCTATGTTTGAAAGCATGAAAGAACAGACACTTGCAATTACAAAAATCGTTGCAGATGATTTAAAGACTCTTGGTCTTGATCTTTGGGATATCAAATTTGAGTTTGGTTACAACAACGATGAAGTAATTCTTATCGACGAAATCGCTTCTGGTAACATGCGTGTTTACAAAGATGGCAAAATCGTTGATCCAGTTGAATTAACAAAAATTATCAACAATAGATAATCAAAAAACTATGGCGTGTAGATTTCTCTACACGCCTTTTTTGTTTGCATAATTTCTAATATTTTCAAGTTTATCATTTTCGTTTCAAACACATACTAAAAACACATTATTTAGTATAGGAAAAGGAGATGAAAAAAATGAGCATCTACAACCCAAATAATCTTGTCGGCAGTCCAAAACTAGATGCCAAAATTTCAGATTGTGAAGCAGCAAATTCCATTGAAGATGACAACTATCTCTATGCCGCCTCTGCCACAGAAATGACTGGCTTAGCACCTACTGTTGCACATAATGAATACGAAGCACAAAGTTATGAAGAAGTCTATCCTTATCTGCCACCAGTACCACCAATTCCTCCAAATTCTGCTATCCCTGTTCCTGATACGCCAATTTCGGAAGGCATTCATGCAGAATATCGCAAACACGTTACATCACAATCTAATAAAGAAAAATAGAATAGGAGGTTGCATGCAAGCATGCACCTCCTTTGTTTTCGTTTACTTGGCTAAACTTCTCCACGGAATTTTTCTCTCATTGTATAGCGAATATCTTCATCAATCATCTGAATCATAATATCTGCAAATACTGGATCAAACTGTGTACATTTACCACGTTCGATTTCCCCACGAACCACTTCTTGAGAAAGGATGTTACGATAACTTCTCTTGGAGGTCATTGCATCATAGGCATCTGCAACACCGATGATACGTGCCTGTTCTGGAATCTCTGTACCAGCCAATCTGTCTGGATAGCCTCGTCCGTCATATCTCTCATGATGCCATCTAGCACCAATCATGATATCTGGAATTTCTTCGATTGTCTTTAAGATATCACTACCGATAGCTGGATGCTGACGAATGGCTTCGTACTCTTCATCTGTCAAACGGGTATCTTTATTAATAATCTGATCTGGCACACCAATCTTTCCAATGTCATGTAAAAGTGCCATCTGATAAATTTCTTTCTGTTCTGCTTTGCTCTTGCCAGCGCGTTTTGCAATCTCCTTCGAATACTTGGCAACTCGAAGAGAATGGCCATTGGTGTATGGGTCTTTCGCATCGATGGTGTTCGCCAATGTCTTCATGACTTCTTCCGAAAGTCTTTCCACCTGCCGTCTACGCGCTTCGGCTTTTTCTGTCTGAATCGATACTTCTTTTTGGAGATTCTTCTGCAAACGACTAAGTTCTAAAATACGACCAACACGCTGTAACATAATCTCATCTACGAAAGGCTTCGTAATAAAGTCCATAACACCTGCCTGGAAGCCACGAACCTCTGTATCTCTATCATTATCTGCAGTCAGCATAATAATCGGAATATCTTTGTATTCATCGATTTCTCTAAGTTTTTCAATGAATTCAAATCCATCCATCTGTGGCATATGATAATCCAAAAGGATAAGATCTGGAATTCTCTTTTTGATTACATCAAAAGCTGCCATTCCCGAATTCGCACAAGCCACTTCAAAATATTCTTTTAAAATATTCATAGCCACTCGTAGATTCAAACCTGAATCATCAACTACTAATATCAACTGTCCCATTGTAAAATTCTCCCCGAAAATTATACTACGTCTAATTTTACAATAAAATTTCTATGAGTGGAAGTTGTATACAAGTAAAAAACACAAACATTTCAATCCATATATCAATTATATATTCGAAAGTGCCTGCACGGATTACTTTATCCAGATCATAGTTGATATACTGGTATTCTGGAACCAATGGCTCCTCGTCCGCAGTAGCTTTATACACATAGGACTCACTTTCCTTTGTTCGCCAATAAGCCTTTTCTTCGTCCAATTGTTTAAATAATTTGTTTGCATATGCGGATGTCATTTTTTCATGATTAAGCACATCTCTTTTCTATGATATAATTTCTCAAACTGTCTAAGCCGACTTTACAAGTTGAGGTTCAGCGTCTTTGCGCCAAACCTCGTGGTGAATGGTCGTATGATGTTTGCCACGATAAATCCCGGTAACGCGAAGTATGTACTCTGGACCATGGAACTGGATGTCCTGAACACCTTTGCACTTGGTTGGGCAGAATTTTACTTCCACCCCATTCTCCCAAATGTCCTTTGGCAGGTGTGGTACCAACTCTTTTTCCACAAAACGGATACAGAGTTTTTCTAACTCGATTTGCTGTTTTTCTTTCTGCTCCCAATAATGGAGGCGCATCTTCTTTTCCAGAAGATGGTTTTTACAACTTGTTTTGTTGAAGTAGCTTCCCAACATCATGTACATCGCGTACTCAAATGCTGTCTGATTGTTTGTGAAATTCATTTTGAACATTTTTGCCCTCCTGTTAATCGACTGTGTATCAGTGGGGTACGTCATAAAGAATAGCACAGATGGTGGAGGCTCGATATAAACTGGTGGTTTAAAACAAAAAATATACAAGCCATCTCTAGCTTGTATATTTATTACGATTTTGTATGAAATTTTCTTCGATAAAACATCAAGGATAAACTAGTCCCTAACACCCAGCCAATCGGCCATGACATCCAAATACCAATATATCCCAGTGGTACTACCAATATCTTTACCAGTACCACTCTTAAAATAAGATCCGTGGTGGTGGCAATCACAAACTCCTTCATCATGCCTGCGCCACGAAGGATGCCATCTGTGGCTAGTTTCACCGAAATCAGAAAATAAAATGGTGCGCAGATATATAAAAAATGTACACCAGAATTCAATGCCAACTCCGTTGGATTTTCAATAAAAAATGAGATCAATACTTTTGCCCCTAAGGTATATAAAAGTACTAAAGGTACACAAATTGTCCAAACCATTTGGATGCCCGCCTTGTGGCCTTCTCGCACACGTTCCAATTTGTTGGCGCCGATGTTCTGAGCAGCAAAATTGGAAATTCCATTTCCGATGGTGGTAAAGGCACTAATTACCAAATTTTGTAGTTTGATGCCTGCTGCATAACCAGCAGTTACTCCTACACCACAATCATTGATAGCACTCTGAATAATGATGGTTCCAATCGATATACTACTCTGCTGTAACACACTTGGAACGGCAAGGGCTGCAATTTTTTTGAAAAGCACCTTATCAAAAAACTGCACATTGGTGTTTTCCGTTGGAATCTGTTTCAATCGCTTAAAAATCGTAACCACTGCCAATGCACAACTAATCCCCTGACATAAAAAGGTTGCCCAGGCAACGCCTGCTACACCCATATCGAATCCTGCTACAAAGAGCAAATTCACTCCAATATTTACAACAGACGAAATTGCCAGAAAAATAAACGGTGTCTTGGAATCTCCCAAGGCAGCGAAAATTCCTGTGGCTAAATTGTAGAAAAACAGGAATGGCAATCCCCACACATAAATATCCATGTAAAGTTTAGAATCTGCATAAATTGTTTCTGGTGTATTCATGAATTGCAACAACCAGTCCGAACAAGTTATTCCAAACAACATTAATACACCACAAAGCACCGCTACCGAAATCATAGCAGTGTAAATACCAGTCTTCATACTATTATAATTTTTTGCCCCAAAAAGTTGGGAGGTAATCACCGAGCAAGCCATATTACATCCTGTGGCAAAAGCAATAAAAATCAGCGTAATCTCATAGCTGTTTCCAACTGCTGCTAACGCATTTTCGCCAATAAATTTTCCTGCAACGAGACTGTCCGCAATATTGTAAAACTGTTGGAAAATGACACTTCCAAACAAAGGCAGACAGAAGCGCCAGAGGACGGTGCTTGGGGTGCCTACGGTGAGGTCTGTGAGTTTTTTGTTCATAATTCTATTTCTTCTTTCTATGTATCACGCTCATATATCAATTATATTCTGGGATATTATACTGCTTTTGAAAAAGTGTTGTAAAGATAAAGATGATATGGGAAAATCATAATGTGTTGCAAATTGGAAATGGCGAGGAAGTGATTCCTCGCCTTGACTTTATTTGTAAATATTCTATTTATAATTTATCATACTTCGCAGCACTATCTTTTGCCTTTTCCACTGGATATTTTGCATTATTCTTTTTCATCTTTTCTTGTATGATTTCATCCATATCCAGCTCACATGCATCCGCCATATGAATACAGTAAACTAAAATATCCGCTAATTCCTCTCGGATCTGATCCTTTTTGGATTCACACACCGTATCGGAACCACTCCACTGGAATACCTCCAATAGTTCAGCGGCTTCTAAACTAATCGATAAGGCTAA
>CAZDAP010000128.1:0-4355 GCA_964503585.1 uncultured Lachnobacterium sp.
TTAAATAAACATTGATATTTAATCACTTTCCCCCTTTCCAATATCTTTGCATATGTTTGTTTTTATTAATATTAAAACGAATGAACAAGATAGAGAATGACAAGTTAGTAGAATTTTATTTTTGAAAAATTCTACTAACTTGTCATTCTCTTTATTTCATAAACTGTTTACAATATTAACATTATACATTAATTTTAAGGAGGACTATCCATATGAAAAAACTAAACAAAATTCTTTTAATTTTTACCTGTTGTACTTTTATAATTACTACATTTAATAGCTATAATGATTATCCACTCATTCCAACAGAACATCTTAACAATATTACTAGTACTCAATAACTAGTACCATTTCATGTCTGCATCAAAATTTTCTGTATAGTATTTTTCAATAAACTTTTTCGCATATTGAATATTATAAAAATCTGCAACATAATATGTTTCTCTGTACAATTTTTTATATTCTTGACAATACACCTCACCCATATGTTCTAAATTATCTGCAATTCCATCCAATACATTTGGAATTGCATCTCCATTTCTAGTTTTCATATATATATCATAAACATCATTTAATATATTAATCGACATTTGGTATTCTCCACACGAAAAATATAAATCACTTAATACACGTAAAGCAAAAGTAATACCATTTTTGTGATATTCTAATCCAACCTTACTTCTGCTCATTTGTTCTAACATTGTTTTTATTAAAGAAATACCTTCTGCATATTTCTGTTGGTCACGTAACATTTTTGCAATATACGTAACTAGTTCAATTTCTGTTTGCGAATAATACACAAGATGTTCTGTATCACCATCTATTGCTTTTGTTAATACCAAAAATTTTTTTAATTTCAAAGAAACGGTTTCCACATCTACTCGTCCAAGAAAGTACATTGCTAAAATTTTATGACTAGATACATATTGATAATTTATTGCACTTTCCATATTCAAAAATTTTTCCATCTGTTCTAATATCCTAAGAGCTTCTTCCCATTTACCTTCAATAGAAACAGCTCTATGCTTTAATCTTAATCGATACACTTCCGGGTTATCCGTTTCTAGTTCCCCTCTATAGTAACACCAATTAATATCCAGTTTCTCTATTAAAAGTTGAAGCTTTCTTGGAAATGGATTTGTTATACCTCTTTCTACCCGGGAATAACTCTCAGGCTCATAAATTCCCTCACTCGTTTGCAATTGCGTCCAATTCTTTTCCATCCGTTTCGAATATAAATATTCCGTTAGTAAATATACTTTTGGTTTCTGATATACAATATACTCTGGTTGAAAATCCAAACTTGTATTTCTACGCTGATATAATTCTACAAAATTTTGATATTGTTTTTCATAAAAAGATAGCTGATTAGAATTCTCCTGTTTTAATAATAGAAAATATGAATGTAGTAATTCTGTAATATCATAAAATTTATAGGTAGAACGTAATAAGGAGACAGCAGTTTCGCAGAAACGGATTTTTTCCGTTTGTTCCATTTCGTTTTCAAAAAGATGTAACCCTATACATATTAATTTTGGATAAATTTTTACTAATTCGTAGTTTTCTATATTTTTATAACTAATATAGTGCTCTAATTGATAAAATAATTCTTTGCCAACACTTTTATCAATGGTTTTTGCTTGAACACCATAGTATACATACAATATCATCATATGAAGTTCTTTTGTTCCGAGTTTCATTTCTGTATTTAATGTCTGAAACATATCTGGATTTGTTTGCATAATTGCTTTTTTCAAAAATTGGATAGCCTTTTTCCAATTTTTATTTTCAACTGCTTCTAATATTCCTTTTATAAAATACTCCATTTGTTGTACAATATTCTCATTGCAATCTTCCATAAGTATTTTGCAATCTTCGGATAAGTCTCTCAAAATAGTCCAATCTTTTCTTTCAATTGCATCATATACCCGTTCTCTCCATGAGAAAAATATGTATTCTTCCTCTGTTGCCATGATGGAAAAGTCTTCTGGTGAGACACCGATTCGTTCCATCAAATATTCAAATAATAAGGCGTCTGGGACCTGTTCTTCTCGTTCGCATTGGGATATAAATGCAACAGAACATAATCCATTGGAAATTTGCGCCATATTAATCTTTTTTTCTTTTCGAAAACTTTGTAATGTTTTTCCTATGTGTACCATGCTAAACCCTCTTAGTAATATAAAAATGTTTTCCTTTTATTATCTCTCAATGAGAAACAAAAGAGAATGACATTTTTGTGAAATTTTTTAATTAAAAACTGCCATTCTATGAAATAACTTCATAAAACGGCAGCACCATCATTACTCTACTATATTATTTTCTTCACTACTTATTATACTATCCACAGGAACAATAGCATCCTTATTAGTGTCTGCGTCTGTTTCAGCTTTCGTATCTTTATCACCTATATATCCAATCAGTATCGTTACAATATCCAACACCGCTTCTATAATCAATGACACACCTGCGAAGATCCACAGTATCGCTATTGATTCAAATGGCGAACTCAGAATTATAATTGCACAAATAATGGAAATCAGTGCATTACAGCCTGCAAAGCCCCATTTTTTGTTTTTCAATCGAAGCATATCTACCATAACCTGTATCTTGGATATCCTCTTTTGGCTTCCTCGGCACTCAACCTGAAATATTTGAAAGCAAAAAGAAGACCTGCCGATCCTATACCTACACCAGCTAGAATAATAATTCCTGATGTAAAACTAACAGGATTGTATATATGTGTATTATATATTTCCCAATATTCGAATACAATAACCACAAACTTAAAAATTGTGTAATAACCAACACTTTTATGCAAAATGTAGCATTTTTCTTATCTATTTATTCCACAAGTTCTTTTAAAGATTTATAGGTCTTTTTGCGTGTAAGCTCCACAAGACCAAGTTTGGTAACATCCATAAAAGTACAGGTCACAGAATCTTTCTTAATCTGCTCTTTTAAAACAGATATTAGCTCTTCCATGTGTTTTATTGATTTCATATTGATGAAATCAATAATAATCATACCCGAAATGTTTCGGAGACGTAATTGTCTGGCTATCTCAATAGCTGCTTCTTTATTGATTTCCAATATAGAAGTTTCATTTCTGGAAATATTTTTTCCAGAGTTGATATCGATTACTGTCATAGTCTCTAGCTGCTCGATGATGATATTGGCACCGGATTTGAGCCAGACTCGTTTTTCAATGAGTTTATCTACGGAACCTCGGAAGTTGTAGAGTGTTCCTAAAGACACTTTGTCATCCTTATATAGCTTTAAAAGACCTTTCTCTTTTAGATATGGCAATTTACTTTCTATTTCTGCAAAAATGTCTTCTTCATCGGTAAAAATGCCATCTAAGTTGGATAAATCCAAAGTTTTTAGTTTCTGTACATAAGGTGACTCTGGTTTCTGCAAAATGGCAAAAGCACATTGATGTACTAACTTTTCTTTCAGTTCAATAAAACGGGATACCGTTTCTTCTATATCATTCTTTAACTCTTCTTCTGTAGCTTCTAATGCATTAGTTCGAATAACCATTCCAAAACCATACACTTCGGCTTGCTCACCAACATTGGAACTGAGAAGTTGGCTCATTTGGAGATGATTATCACCTGTAATCTTCTTTGAAACACCTAACGATGTATTTTCTGTAGTAAGTACGCAGTATTTACCTGGTATGGTAAGTTTTGTAGATACCACAGGGTCCTTTGTCTTTACTGCATCTTTTACCACCTGTACTACAATCTCATCTCCAATGGAGATATTTTTTAATTTGGATTGTTTCTTTACATATAGAGGTGATTTTAAATCTTCTAATGGTAAATAACATACCTGCTTGGGAGAAATACGGACAAATGCGCCTTTTATGTTTGGTACAATATTGTCCACTCTTGCCACATAAATGCTATTTAGAAGTGATTCTTCATCATTGAACACCTGAAAATCTACAAAGTCACGTTTTTCATCTAACATGATGTAGGCAAGATGCTTTTTATTCGATTTTTCTTTTATAGAAACTCTTGTTATGGCAAGACGGTTCATAGCAGTCCTCCTACATACTATTTTAACTATCAGACATATCTTTTTTAGTTCAACTGATAAGTATCCTTATACATCACCGCAACTAAGGCACCGCTTAAATCTTGATATGGAACAATCTGCTGTAATGTCCATCCGTCACGAACATATTCGTTTAGTGTTTGTTCTGCATCTTTTAAATCTTTTTTTCTGGATAAATGAATATCTTCATTTAATACTACCAATTTGTATTCTTTCATTATTTGCTAACCTCTAAAAATTTTGTATACACTCAAAACCCTAAGTTAAAATTAATTTATTACTTCACCTAA
>CAZDAP010000129.1:0-4349 GCA_964503585.1 uncultured Lachnobacterium sp.
TCTGGTAACCAAGCCAGATTTACAGTACCAATTGGACCGTTACGTTGTTTCGCAATAATAATTTCAGAGATACCTTTTAAATCCGTATCTTTATTATAATAATCGTCACGATAAATAAACATAATAACGTCCGCATCCTGTTCAATCGCTCCTGATTCACGAAGGTCGGACATCATAGGTCTCTTGTCTGGTCTCTGTTCTACGGCTCGAGATAACTGGGATAATGCTACAACTGGAACATTTAATTCTCTCGCCAAACCTTTTAATGAACGGGAAATATCAGAAATTTCCTGCTGACGGGATTCATTTCCACGCCCAGAACCTGTCATCAACTGCAAATAGTCGATAATAATAATATCCAAGCCCTGTTCTAACTTATATTTTCTACATTTACTACGAAGTTCGGAAATACTAATACCAGGTGTATCATCAATAATCAGTTTTGAATCTCCAATGATACCTGCACCTTCAATTAATTTTTCCCAATCTGCATCTGAAAGATTTCCTGTACGCAGAGCCTGTGCATCGACTCTGGACTCTAAAGAGAACAGACGGTTTACCAACTGTTCTTTTGACATTTCCAATGAGAAAATGGCTACACTCTTCGCTTCTCTAAATGCAACATGCTGAGCAATATTTAATACAAATGCCGTTTTACCCATAGATGGTCTGGCTGCAACCAAAATCAAATCGGACGGCTGAAGTCCTGCTGTTCTGTAATCCAAATCAATAAATCCTGTTGGAATACCCGTAACCGTACCTGACTGTTTGGATGCATTTTCAATTTTCTCCAATGCATTTAATACAACCTGACGAATTGGAACAAAATCGCCACCGGAACGGCTGTTAAGCAATGCAAATATATCCTTTTCTGTTTTGTTCAACACACTTTCTAGTGTTTCTTTGCCCGCATAACATTCGTTTTCAATGCCTTCTGTTACTCGAATCAATCTTCTCTTTAGGGCATTCTCACTAACAATAGTTGCATAATACTTAATATTTGCAGATGTTGGAACAGACTCCAATAATTCTCTTACAAAACCCAGACTGGAAATCTCTTCTGGGACATCTTTTTCTTTTAATTTATTCTGTAAAGTAACCAAATCAACTGGCTGACCAGCGGTAAATAACTCTACCATTGCATCAAAAAGAACCCCATACTGCTGATAATAAAAATCATCTTTATGAAGCATTTCAGATGCTGTTACAATGGCATCTCTGTCCATAATCATAGAACCAATTACCGACTGCTCTGCCTCTTTGCTGTTTGGCATCACACGTTTTACAATCGCTTCCTCCAAAACGGCTTCCTCCAATCTAATTATTCTTAAAGATTAAGCCTCTACAACCTGTACAGTTAATTTCGCAGTTACCTTCTGATGAAGTTTTACTGGAACTTCGTAAGTACCTAATGCTTTGATTGGATCACTAAGCTGCATTTTTTTCTTATCCAATTCTAAATTAATCTGTTCTTTGGCTGCCGCAGCAATTTCTTTTGTAGAAACTGTACCAAATAAACGACCGCCATCACCACATTTTACTTTTACAATAACTTTTTTTGTCTCTACTTCTTTTCCTAACGCTACTGCAGCTTCGTACTGCTCCTGCGCAACCTTTTCTTCATGTTTTTTCTGAAGTTTTAAATCATTTAAAGCCTTTGGAGTAGCTTCTACACCAAGTTTTTTTGCAATCAAAACATTGCGGGCATATCCATCACTTACTTCGATAATTTCGCCCTTTTTACCCTGTGCTTTTACATCTTCTAATAAAATTACTTTCACTATTCAATATCTCCTTCTCTAAGCATCTCTTCCAATGTGTCCTTAATGATACGTTTCGCAGATTCGATGGTACAATCTACCAACTGTGCTCCAGCAACGTTTAAGTGTCCGCCGCCACCTAAACGTTCCATAATAATCTGAACGTTAATTTCATCAATAGAACGAGCGCTGACATAAATCTTGCCATTGTACTCTGTTAAAACGAAGGATGCTTTTATTCCAATTACATTTAATAATTCATTTGCTGCCTGAGCCCCAACGATTGTTGGACTCTCTACATATTCTGCTGGACAGACAGAAATTGCAAAGGCCTTGCGATAAACTTCTGCGTTTCTCACCGCTTCCGCACGTGCCTTGTATGCTGCCATGTCATTTCGAATCATCTTACGAACACGAGTAACTTCTGCACCAGAACGTCTTAAATATGCAGCAGCTTCAAAGGTTCTAACACCTGTTTTGGTCATAAAATTGTTGGTATCAATCAAAATACCAGCATAGATACAATCCGCTTCCCTTGGTTCCAATTTAAATCCTTCCTGGAAATACTGCAAAACTTCTGCAACCATTTCACAGGCACTGGATGCATATGGTTCGATATAGGAAAGCACTGGATTAGAAATAACTTCACTACCCTGTCTGTGATGATCAAATACACAGATAAAGTCCGTCTTTTTCAAAATCTCTGGACATTCCGTATAACTTGGCTTATTGGTATCTACTACCATAACCAAGGTATTACGTCCTGTCATATCAATTGCTGTTTCACTATCAATGAATAAATCTTCTGGATACCCCTTTCCTGAATCAAAAAGTTCAATCAAAGGTCTAACAGAAGTTGTAGGATCGTTTACAACAATTTGGGCTTTCTTTCCAAGCACCTTTGCAGCACAGTAAATACCAATACCTGCACCAATTGAGTCCACGTCAGAAAGGCTGTGTCCCATAATAACCACATTGTCACGACCTTCCATGATTTCACGAAGCGCCAATGCTTTTACTCTTGCTTTTACACGGGTATTGCGTTCTACCTGCTCCGTCTTTCCTCCATAGTAGTGAATCAGTCCTTTTACTTTTACTACGGCCTGATCCCCACCACGTCCTAATGCCAAATCGATAGAGGCTTTTGCATATTCGTAGTTCTCGTTATAGCTGTCACCTTTTAACCCAACACCAATACTTAAAGTAACGGCCATTTCATTTCCTACTTTTACGGTCTTAACATCTTCTAAGATACTAAACTTATCTTCTTCTAACTGATGTAAATATTTGTATTTAAATACCACAAAATACTTGTCTTTTTCAATCTTACGAACTAAACCGTCCACGTTGCTAAAGTATTGATTTACCTTACGGTCAATAAGCGCCGTTAAAAGAGAACGTTTTACATCTTCAATACTTTCTAAGGCTTCATCATAGTTATCAATATAAACTAATGCTGCTACCTGTTTCTGCTCAATATTCTCGATTTTATATTTATTTAACTCGGTCTCTTCAAAGAAATACAATGCAATCATGAATTCATCTTCTGGAGTTACATCAAAATTGATTTTTTCCTCCATCATCGTTTCAAATAGCACGCGATGAATCGATACACGAAAATCCTTTTCTCCATGAGAAATTTCTACTTCCGTCGCTGTATCATTTTTCTGCAAAAATTCTTTGGTAATTGATGGGAAAAGAGATGTAATGGACTTATGATATTTCTTATTTATGCCAGTCTCCTCTAAGAATTTCTCATTTGCCCACATTACCTTTCCACTGCTGTCCAACAACACATATGGAATTTCCATTTCGTTTAACAGTTTTTTCTGAACTGTAGAATACTGGGTGGCAAAACCCACAATTTCCTGTATAACGTACTGCCCATTAAAATGGTAAACCACCAGAGTTGCTACAGCAGCAATCGCAATGAACACAGAGACAAACATTCCGCTCTTTATATCGTATACATATACACCCGCATTCAAACAGGCCAACACGATAATTAATATAATCGGCCAATTATAGAAAAATCCCAAACGACCTTTCAACTTAACTTTTTTATTCATAAAAATCTCCTAAAAATCCTGATAGTTAAAAATAAGTATACCATTTTCTGACCTGTAAATAAAGCATTTTCGCTTTGTTGGAGAGAGGATTTTCCCAAAAAAGAAAGGGTCACCCATATCTTGGGTGACCCTGATATTTTAAGCACAATATCTATATTCTACTTATCTTCTGTTGCAACTTCTGCGATGGATTTTGTAAGACCAGCAATTCCCTGAATTTCGGATGGGATGATAATCTTTGTCGCTTTTCCATCTGCTGCTTTTGCAAATGCTTCTAAACTCTTAAGCTGAAGTACGCCAGCATCTGGAGCTGCTTCTTTTAACATCTTAAGACCATCTGCGTTTGCCTGCTGGATACGAAGGATCGCTTCTGCCTGACCTTCTGCTTCTTTAATAGTAGCTTCACGTTTTGCTTCTGCACGAAGAATTGCTGCTTCTTTTTCAGCCTGCGCATCAAGAATAGCTGCTTCTTTGTTACCTTCTGCAACAAGGACTGTAGATTTCTTTTCACCTTCTGCAC
>CAZDAP010000130.1:0-4283 GCA_964503585.1 uncultured Lachnobacterium sp.
TGCATCATCATTGGCTGTCCCATCATTGGTTGCTGCATCATCATTGGCTGTACACCCATATCCATTGCTGGCATAGCCGCTGGTGTTGGTTCTGCCACTGGTGTAGCAACTGGTGCTGGCGCTGGAGTTGGCGCTGGTGCTGGTTCTTTTACACTCTGTGTATCCATTTCCATCGTACGAGTAACACCTTCACACATTTCTTTTGCAAAAGAAACTGGGTACAACTGCATAATTTCACTATCTACCAAATCTCCAATTTCCATACGGAATGTGATGCGAACGAACTCTCTTGATAAAAATTCATCGATTGAAGCCTCATCTACATTATCTTTTAAGTCAATCAAATCCGCCATTGGTGGGCTGATATCAATGGTCTTATTCAGCATGGATGATAAAGATGTTGCAGATGAACCCATCATCTGATTCATAGCTTCACTAATGGCACTTAAATGCAATTCACCTAATTCACCATCTGTATTGGTACCATCTCCGCCCATCATCAAATCTGTAATAATTTTAACGTCATTTTCTTTTAAAACTAAGATATTACTTCCATCAAGACCTACTGTATACGCAATTCGAATAAATACACATGGACGCTCATACTGTTGTGTTAAATCATCCCATGTTGCATAGGATACAACAGGTGTAGAAATCTCTACTTTACGATTAACAAGAGAAAACAGTGTAGTCGCAGCTGTTCCCATACTAATATTCGAAATTTCCCCAATGGCATCCTTTTCAATATCTGTCAATCTAGGCTCTGAAGCAGCTCCACTATTTGGGTCATTCAATAATGCGCTGATTTCTTCCTGTGATAAAACTCCATCCATACCCCTATTGCTCCTCTCTAATCACTTCTGTGATTCTCACTGCGTAATTATCACCAGAGGATCCTGGCAAAGCAGCGAATTTCTTTATATTTCCCACATAAACATCCAATTCTTCCTCTGCGCCTTTGTCCAAACGAATAATATCACCAATCTGAAGCGTTGAGAAATCACTAACGGATATCGTACTTCTACCTAAAATAGCCTTTACAGGAATCTGCGCCTTGCGAATAAGCACTTCGATTGCATCCGCATAATTTGTTTCATCATATTCCTGCATATTTGCATACCAATACTTGGTATTTAATTTATCAATTACATCCTCCACTGTGAGATATGGAAGACAAATATTCATAAGCCCTTCAACATCACCAATTTTCACATTAATGGTGACGATTGCAATCATTTCACTAGGCGAAATAATCTGTGCATACTGAGAGTTTGTCTCAATACGTTCCAATCTAGGCGTAATTGCTACAACATTTTGCCATGGCTCATGTAAAAGGTTTACACAAACAATAAAAATTCGTTCGATAATCAATAACTCGATTTCTGAAAACTCACGAACCTTATCCAAGGATTCCCCTTTTCCACCGAGCATTCGATCCACCATGGCATATCCCAAATTGGTTGCCATCTCAATAATAATGCTTCCCTGCAAAGGAGCAAAGTTTACAATTCCCAAAAGAACTGGATTGGAAAGCGCATTCGAAAATTCCTGATATGTAACCGCTTCTGAATTCATTACTTCTATCTGAACATTTTTTCTTAAATATACTGGAAGGTTAGTGGATAATAATCTTCCATAATGCTCGAAAATAATCTCCAGTGTTCGAAGATGCTCCTTCGAGAACTTGGATGGTCGCGCAAAATCGTAATCTTTTACCTGTTTTTCGCCATTATCTTTAATTTCATCTACATCTAACTCGCCACTACTTAGCGCGTTTAACAATGCGTCTATCTCATTTTGAGATAAAACATCACCCATTCTCTACTCACCACCTGTAACGTAAATTTCTCTCTGATTAATCCATTGTAAATTTTGTAAAATCAACACCTACAACATAATCAGCCCCAAAAGTTTTCTTAAGCGTTTTCAAAATTTCTGATTTCGCATCTTCTTTACTTTCACTTAATTCCTCTTTTGTGTAGTTACCAATAATTTCAATAATAGAACCCTTGATAATAGACTCTTTTGTAGAAAGATATTCCGTTCCATTATTTTCGGAATAGGTTTCACTTTCATTATCAACAGAGATACATACTGAAACTACTGCGTAACCGCCGTCTTTAAGGTTTATTGTGATTGTTTCACCTGAAGCTACATCATATGTAGCAATTCTGTCAATTGGTAAATTAGATAGACCTGTTGCGGCACCACTATTTAACTCTAAGTCAATTGCTTCACAAACCTTTGTAATCATCTCGTTTGCTTTCTGTGTCTGTGGAATCGTAACAAACATCATAATTGCTGTCATAATAAAGTTTACAACAACCAATGCTAGAATAATTAATGTCATCAAATTCTTTTTCATAAAATGTTACCCCTCTATTCGTCTATATGTGAGCTATAAGAATTGTATATTTTTATTACAACTCGACGGTTTCTAGCTCTACCTTCTGCTGTTGTATTGTCTGCAACTGGAACATAATCACCACGGCCAGCAGATTTAATATATGCTGGATTTAAATCTGTCTTTTCACGAATATAATCAGCAACTGATAACGCACGATACATAGACAACACGTCGTTGCTCTCGTATTTGCTATTCGCAGATACTGGAACATTATCCGTATGACCTTCTATTTCAATGATATTTTCATCGTATTGATTCAAAACCAATGCAACTTTATCCAATATAGGCAATGCATCTTCTAACACTTCCGATTCACCAGATGCAAAAAGAATTGCACCGCTCAAATTCAACATAACATACTGTTCATCAAATTCGATTTCTACTGCATTGGAAATACCTAATTCATCCACAGCATCCTGCACATTTTCTGCCATCTCTTCTGACTCTGCCAAGGCTTCTTTATTTGCCTGTTCCCTTGCATCGCCCTCTTCTTCAACCTCTTCGTCGTTCCTTGAATTTGCAAGTTCATTATAGTAGGCATCCAAGAATTCCAACTGACGAATTCCACCGCCAATCATATCGCCTTCCCCGATGTTTAATCCACCCTGGTCAAAGATACTAATCTTGGACTGTAGGGAAGCAATAACCATATTAAACTTCTCTTCACTAACCGAAGACATAGAGAACAAAAGTACGAAGAAACAAAGAAGCAAGTTCATCAAATCCGAGAACGTGGCCATCCAAGCAGGCGAGCCCTTGGCTGCTTCTGGTTCTTTTTTCTTTGCCACTACATTTCACCTCCTGCATTGTCACCCGCTAATGCTGCACGGGCTGCTGGAGCTAAGAAGGATTTCAGTTTCTCTTCAATAACACGTGGGTTTTCCCCAGCCTGAATAGAAAGAAGACCTTCAATTGTAATCTCTTTCATAATAACCTCTAAAGCATCATTTGCTTTCAATTTATATGAAATAGGAATACACATCCAGTTCGCAATCAAGGAACCATACAATGTAGTAAGGAGCGCTACCGCCATCTGAGGTCCGATAGAATCTGGATCACTTAACTGTTTTAACATGTTAACCAAACCAATCAGTGTACCAATCATACCCCAGGCAGGACCCATTTCAGCCCATTTTTCCCAGAAGCCAATCACCTTACTATGACGATCCTGCAAACAATAAAGATCCGTTTCCAAGATACCACGAACAAGTTCAGGGTCTGTACCGTCAACGACAAGCATAATACCTTTTTTCAAGAATTCATCTTCGATACCGTTGGCAGCCTCTTCTAATGCAAGAAGACCTTCCTTACGACCAATATTTGATAATTCAATAATCTGTGTAATCACTTGAGCCGGATCAACAACCTTTTCCTGGAATGGCAAACTAATAGATTTGAAACCATTAATAAAGTCTGACATTTTGTGAGATGTCAATACCGAACTGATGGAACCACCAATTGTAATGAATACAGATGGAATATCCACGAAGTTCCAAAATGCAGATAAACCACCACTAGAAAAGATACCAAAAACTACCATTATTACACCGACCAAAATACCGGCTAAAGATGCTATATCCATAAACTACACCTTCCTAATACATTTTTAGAAATCTACATACAAAACACCAAATGGGCATACTTCACCCAAGTATGCAGATTAACCCTTTATATGATTTTACTAGACTTTGCACCAAATGTCTACTTACTTTTGTCCAAAAATGTCTATTTTTAGCATAATTTTGTATATTTTTACATTGTGCAAAACATAAAAGGGAAACGACCGCAATCGCTTCCCTTTCAAAATTATTTATTATCTCTTAAGGTTGATAAGTTCTTCTAACAAAGTGTCAGAAGTTGTGATAACACGTGAGTT
>CAZDAP010000131.1:0-1503 GCA_964503585.1 uncultured Lachnobacterium sp.
GTATACTTTCAGACTCTTTATGAGGATATATAGATTTTCTTAGCACTTTATCTATTCATAGTAATTCGCTGACACGACGTCAGCGAAAGGATTCACTGAGCCATGGAAGGCGAATTGAATCCGGTTACGTCACTATGTCATATCATATATATAAAGTGCTTAGAAAATCTTATGTCCGAAATACGAGTCAAAAAGTATACCGTAGGGGCATTCTCTTTCGTAGTATTCATAAAACCCTTTGCTGAACAAAATAGTAATTATTTACGATGCATAGAGAAGGAATCCATATCATAGTTTTCTAAGTTTTCATGAATGCCTCTGTCATCTGCCTTAAGGAGCATTGCATCTCGAGTTTTCTTGGATTTCATAGGATCATCAAATCTACTTGGGCCACCAACACATCCACCTTCACAAATCATACCTTCGATGAAGTCTTCTGGTAATTTTGCAACTTTTAGAAGAAGAAGTGCTTTTTTACATTCTGCGGCACCGTTTGCAATACAAACTTTTGCGTCGATTTCGTCATCAGATTCTTTTAAACTCTGTAATACAGCTGCGGTTACACCGCCAGAAGCAGCAAAACGTTTACCATGTATAGAACCAATCTGTTCTTTATCTTCTACAGGCTGTAGGGCAATATCTTTTGCTCTCATAATTGCACGAATTTCAGAATATGTAAGAACGTAATCTGCATTACCCTCGATTTTTTGATCAACGATTTCAGATTTTTTTGCAACACAAGGTCCAATGAATACAGTAACTGCTTCTGGATCTCTTGCTTTAATCATACGAGATACAGCGCACATCGGTGAGACAGTAGTTGAAACACAATCTGCCAATTCAGGATAATGTAAACGTACCATATTCACAAAAGCTGGACAGCAGGAGGTTACTTTTTTCTTTCCTTCTTTATAACTTTCTGCCCATTCTTCGGCTTCGTATTTGGCTGTCATGTCAGCACCAAGACTTACATCATAGAAATCTTCAAAGCCTAATTCTAACATTGCCTTTTTCCAACTGCCCATAGTAATAAGCGGTCCAAATTGACCTTCTGTAGCAGGAGCAGCCATAGCATATACTTTTTTACCTGATTTTAAAGCATTAATAACATCTACAATAAATGTTTTCGAGCCAATGGCACCGAATGGACAACTATGAATACATTTACCGCAACGGATACATTTTGAAGCATCAATTACAGAAAGTCCATACTCGTCAGTAGTAATGGCATCTACTGGACATGAAAATTTACACGGACGTTTTAAGTGTGCAATCGCATTGTATGGACATGCCTGTGCACATTTTCCACATTCTTTACATTTGGATGCGTCAATGTGTGAACGGTGTCTTCCAGGTGTGATTGCCCCAAAGTTACATGCATGAATACATGCTTTACCAGCACAGTTCTGACAGTTTTCAGTAACCGTATAAGAAGAGATAGGACAGTCTTCACAAGCGGAACTGACAATCTGAATGATATTTCCATCATCAACAGGTCCTGGA
>CAZDAP010000131.1:1603-4276 GCA_964503585.1 uncultured Lachnobacterium sp.
TTTGTAGTATGTCCACAAAATGCAAAAGAGATTGTGAGTGAGATAGAAAAAGTAAAGGTGTTGTTGCAGGGAGAAGCCCCTGTTATTGTCAGTTTGGCACCTTCTTTTATCGCAAACTACGAGGGCGTAGGAATTCATGCAATGAGAGAAGCAATAAAAAAACTTGGATTCTATGATCTTGAGGAAACAGCTATTGGTGCTACGATTGTTAAAAATGAATACGAAAGAATATTAGAAGAGGAGCAGAGAGATGTTTTAATTGCTTCCTGCTGTCCTTCTGTAAATCTTTTGATTCAAAGATATTTTCCAAAGGCAGTGGAATACTTGGCTGATGTAGTGTCTCCAATGATTGCACATTGCCAGGATGTAAAAAAACGATATCCAAATGCAAAGACCGTATTTATAGGACCTTGTGTCTCAAAAAAATATGAAGCAGAAACCAGTAGCGTGGTAGATGCAGTATTAACCTATGAAGAACTATCGAATTGGTTAAAAGCGGAGCAGATTGTACTAAAACAAGAGTTGGATGATACTCCAGAAAGTAATTGTCGATTTTTCCCTATTGCGGGTGGAATTCTTAGAACAATGAAGAAAAAAACTTCCGATTATACATATTTGGAAATAAATGGCATTGAGAAATGTATAAGTGCTTTACGTGATATCGAAGAAGGGCACGTACATAAGTGTTTTATCGAAATGTCTTCCTGTGTAGGTAGTTGTATAGGTGGTCCTGTTATGGAAAAATACCATCAGACAAATATCATTAAGGACTATATTTCTATTTCTAATTACGCAGGAGAAAAAGATTTTGAGGTAGAACAACCAAAGGCAGTAGAATTAAAGAAACAGTTTGAATATATGTCGCCAGAGGCACAGATGCCTACGGAAACTGAAATTACCTCAGTACTTCGTAAAATGGGTAAATATAAAGAATCGGATGAACTTAATTGTGGCACTTGTGGTTACAATACCTGTCGTGAGAAAGCGATTGCGGTTTGTCAGGGAAAAGCGCAGATTACGATGTGTCTTCCATATCTGAAACAAAAAGCAGAAAGTTTCTCGGATGCAATTGTTAAGAATACATCCAATGGTATTGTTGTATTAAATGAAAATTTAGAGGTTCAGCAGATTAATGAAGCAGCCAGAAAAATGATGAATATTCGTTTTAGTTCGGATATTTTAGGTGAACCAGTTGTTCGTATTTTGGACCCAGTTGATTTTGTAGAAGTATTATATAATTCAGAACCAATCGAAAATAAGCGTGTCTATTTAGCGGAATATCAGCGTTTTGTGGAAGAATCCATTATCTATGATAATGAATCTCATTTGTTAATTTGTATCATGCGTGATGTTACTGAAGAAGAAACAATTAAAGAAAAACGTGAACGTATTAGCAGAGATACCATTGAAGTTGCAGATAAAGTTGTAGAAAAGCAGATGCGTATTGTTCAGGAAATTGCATCTCTGTTAGGTGAAACTGCAGCTGAGACAAAGATTGCTCTTACAAAATTAAAGGAGTCAATTGAAAATGAATAATTTATGTATAGATATTGGATATAAAAGCATCAATCACCATGGAGAGGAACTTTGTGGGGATCATGTGGAGATTGTGGAACAGGATGAAAATTCATCGGTAATCGTGTTAGCAGATGGCTTAGGAAGTGGTGTAAAAGCAAGCATTTTGTCTACTTTAACGGCTAAGATTATTTCTACGATGATGGCGGCAGGGTTGTCAATTGACGAATGTGTATCTACTATAGCATCTACACTTCCAGTGTGTTCGGAACGAGGTGTGGCGTATTCTACGTTTACCATTATGCATTTGGTGGAAAATGAAACAATAGAAATGATTCAGTATGACAATCCTCATGTAATTATGCTACGTGATGGACAGAACTATGAATACACTATGACGGAATTTGTACTGGATGGAAAAAAGATTTTTAAAACCTCTATTCGTTTGCAGGAAGAGGATGTGTTTATTGCAATGAGTGATGGCTGTCCTTATGCTGGTATAGAAAAGACTTTAAACTATAATTGGAAAAGAGAAGATATCATTGCGTTTATGGAAGTTATGGCTATGAATGGGTTGACTGCGAAAAATCTAGCAACACTTTTAGTAGATGAATGTAATAAACTCTACGGAGAAAAGCCAGGAGATGATACCACTGCCTGCGTTGTAAAGGTACGCAAGCGTGCGCCAGTCAATATGTTATTTGGTCCACCATCTAATCCAGATGATGTAAACAGAATGATGGCATTGTTTTTCTCAAAAGAGGGAAAACATATTATTTGTGGGGGCACTACATCTGGTATTGCCGCAAAATATCTTGGAAAAACCATAGAGCCATTGTCCAATACTGAAGAAACAGATATTCCACCAATGTCTAAAATAGAAGGTGTTGATTTAGTAACAGAAGGTGTTATTACGATAAATCGAGTAGTGGAGTATGCAAAAGATTATGTAAACGAAGATGAACTTTTTGAAAATTGGTATTTTAAAAAGAATGGAGCGGCACTGATTAGTAAGATGTTGTTTGAAGAAGCCACAGACATTAATCTATATATAGGAAAAGCTATAAATCCTGCCCATCAGAATCCTGATTTGCCAGTGCATTTTAATTTGAAAATGAAATTGGTGGAGGAATTAACAAAATATTTGAGAGAAATGGG
>CAZDAP010000132.1:0-4269 GCA_964503585.1 uncultured Lachnobacterium sp.
CAAAAGAAATTCTTACTGTTTAAGAGTGATAGGGGTTGGATGGCCAACCCCTTTTGTTGATTATTGGAGGGATTTGCGGCATGAAGATACCACAGCATGTAGCCATTATTTTAGATGGAAATGGAAGATGGGCGAAGAGTAAAGGTTTACCACGTAATGCAGGCCATACAGCCGGTGCGAAAAATGTGGAAACAATTTGTGAAGAAGCATATAAGATGGGAATTAAATATCTTACACTGTATGCGTTTTCTACAGAAAATTGGAGTCGTCCAGAATCAGAAGTAGAAGCACTTATGAAACTTTTGGAAAATTATTTAAAAAATTGTTTAAAAACGGCAGATAAGAATAATATCCGTGTTCGTGTAATTGGTGAAATCGGAAGACTTTCTGAAAAGTTTCAGGATAAGATTCGAGAATTGGAAGAGGTTTCCAGTGTGAATACGGGATTAAATCTTACAATTGCTATTAATTATGGAAGTCGTGACGAAATGGTTCGTGCCATGAAGCATATGATGGAAGATCATGATGCAGGAAAACTTTCTATTGAAGATATTACGGCAGAACGTTTTTCTGGATATTTGGATACAAAGGATTTACCTGATCCAGATCTTATGATTCGTACCAGTGGAGAACAGAGATTATCGAATTATTTGTTATGGCAGTTAGCTTATAGTGAGTTTTATTTTGCACAGGTTCCTTGGCCTGATTTTAATAAAAAAGAATTGGAACTTGCTGTTGAGGCATATAATAAACGTGACCGTAGATTCGGTGGATTAACAGAAGAGTAGTATTTGGAGGATTACGATGTTTAAGACAAGATTATTAAGTGGAATCGTTTTAGTGATTCTTGCATTGATTGTGATTATTAGTGGTGGGTATGTTACATTATTTTCGTTATTAGGTATATCATTAGTTGGTATGTATGAATTATACCGAGTATTTAAATTGGAAAAAACACCATTGGCGATGATTTCGTATGCTATGGCAGTATTGTTCTATGTAGACCAGATTTTCTGGATGTTCATAGATCCAATGGTAATGGTTATGCTTTTCCTTATTTTGCTTATGTTTGTATATGTATTTTCATACCCTAAATATGAAGCAAAAGATGTAATGGCTATTTTCTTTGGTTTGTTTTATGTAGCAGTAATGTTATCTTATGTATATCAGATTCGCGTATTAGATAATGGTGTATATCTTGCATTCCTTATTTTCATTTGTTCTTGGGGATGCGATACTTGCGCATATTGTGTAGGTGTATTAATTGGTAAACATAAAATGGCTCCAGTACTTAGTCCAAAGAAATCCATCGAAGGTGCTGTTGGAGGTGTACTAGGTACAGCGTTACTTACAGTAATTTACTGTTCTGTATTTAAAGCACAGATGGGATTGGATACAAGAAGCATTGTTGTATTGGCAGTGATTTCAGCGGTTGCTGCACTTATTTCAATGGTAGGTGATTTAACCGCATCTGCAATCAAACGTAATTATGATATCAAGGATTATGGTACATTAATCCCAGGACATGGTGGAATCATGGATAGATTTGATTCTATGATGATTACCGCACCTATCATATACTACTTAGCTGTGTACTTTTTGTAAAACGGGACTTATAAAAGGAGAAGAACTATATGAGAAAAATTGCAGTGCTTGGTTCGACTGGTTCCATTGGAACACAGACTTTAGATGTAGCAAGAGAGCAGGGGGATTTGGAAATTGTTGCGCTTTCTTGTGGTGGAAATACAAAATTAATGGAAGCGCAGATGCGAGAGTTTCGACCAAAATTAGTAAGTGTTTGGTCGGAAGAGGATGCAAAAGCACTTCGTGATAGTACAAGAGATTTGAATATTCCTGTTATGGCTGGTATGGATGGTTTGCTTGCAGTAGCAACACAACCAGATGCTGAGATTTTAGTAACAGCCATTGTAGGTATGCTTGGTATTCGTCCTACGATTGCTGCGATTGAAGCTGGAAAAAATATTGCATTGGCAAATAAAGAAACATTAGTTACCGCAGGGCATATTATTATGCCATTAGCAAAAAAACATAATGTATCTATTTTGCCAGTGGACAGTGAACATAGTGCCATTTTCCAGTCCTTACAGGGTGAAACAGGAAATAAAATTAGTAAGATTCTTCTTACGGCATCGGGTGGACCTTTCCGTGGAAGAAAGAGAGAGGAACTCACAAGCATTCAGGTAGAAGATGCTTTGAAACATCCAAACTGGGCCATGGGCAGAAAAATTACCATTGATTCTTCTACGCTGGTAAATAAGGGCTTAGAAGTAATGGAAGCAAAATGGTTGTTTGATGTGGATTTGGATCGTATTCAGGTGGTGGTACATCCACAGAGTGTGATTCATTCTGCTGTTGAATATGAAGATGGTGCTGTGATTGCACAGTTGGGTACTCCAGATATGCGTCTTCCTATTCAGTATGCATTATATTATCCAGAACGTCGTCCTCTTTCTGGAAAACGTTTGGATTTGTTTGCGTTATCTAATTTGACATTTGAAGAACCAGATATTGAAACATTTAAAGGGTTGAAATTAGCTTATGAAGCAATGACTCGTGGTGGTAATATTCCGGTAGCATATAATGCTGCAAATGAAAAGGCAGTTGCACTTTTCTTGAATCGCCAGATTCGTTATTTGGAAATTACAGATATTATTGAAGAAACAATGAATCGAACAGGATTTATCGAAAATCCTACATTAGAACAGATTTTAGAGACAGAACAGGAAGCCTATGAATTTATAGGTAGCAGGTGGTAGTAGTTTTGAATATTTTAGTAGCAATTTTAGTATTTAGTTTACTGATTCTTTTTCATGAATTAGGACATTTTAGTTTGGCAAAATTAAACGGAATCCGTGTCAATGAATTTTCTCTTGGTTTAGGACCAACAATTGTTGGATTTACGAAAGGAGAAACAAAATACTCCTTAAAATTGTTACCATTTGGTGGTGCATGTATGATGGAAGGAGAAGATGAGAGTTCCGATGATGATAGAGCCTTTAACAAGAAAAGTGTTTGGGCTCGTATCAGCGTTGTAGCAGCTGGTCCAATTTTTAATTTTATCATGGCGTTCCTTTTTTCTATAATTGTATTAGGTGCTGCTGGTGTGGATAAACCGGTACTTACGGATGTTATCGAAGGTTATGCGGCAGAAGAGGCTGGACTTATGGCTGGAGATACATTGGTAGAAATTAATGGAAAGAATATTCATTTCTATAGAGAAGTTAGTGTATATGCGACTTTCCATGCAGGCGAATCCATAGAAATAGTATATGAAAGAGAAGGACAGGAGTATACCACTACCTTGGTACCGAAATATGACGAAGAATTAGGTCGTTATCTTTATGGTTTTATCGCTTCAGGAGGAAGAGAAAAGGTTAGTTTCTTTGAAACAGTTGGATATGCTTTTTGTGAAGTAGGTTATTATATTGATACTACAATTCAAAGTTTAAAACTTTTGTTTACAGGAGGGGTTTCTGTAAATGATTTAAGTGGTCCAGTTGGTATTGTCCAAAATATGGGAGAGGTGTATGAAGAATCCGTTCAAAATGATGGATATTATTATGCATTCTTAAATATGATGAGTTGGGCGATTATGTTATCTGCAAATTTAGGAGTAATGAACCTTTTACCAATTCCAGCATTGGATGGTGGAAGACTGGTATTCCTTGTGGTTGAAGCAATTCGTGGAAAAGCAATTAGTCCAGAAAAAGAAGGTATGGTTCATATGATAGGAATTATTCTTTTGTTCCTACTTATGTTTGTGGTTATGTTTAACGATATTCGAAAACTATTTATCTAAATTGGGGGGTTACAAAATGGAAAAGAGAATTACAAAAGAAGTTCACATTGGAAACCGTGTGATTGGTGGTACAAATCCTATTTTGATTCAGTCTATGACGAATACAAAGACAGAAGATGTGGATGCAACTGTTGCACAGATTCAGAAACTTACTAAGGCGGGATGTGACATTATTCGTTGTGCGGTTCCAACTATGGAAGCTGCAAAAGCACTTGGTGAAATCAAAAAACAGATTGAAATTCCTGTAGTTGCAGATATCCATTTTGATTATAAATTAGCGATTGCTGCTATGGAGAATGGTGCAGATAAGATTCGTATTAATCCAGGAAATATCGGCAGTGTTGATCGTGTAAAAGCAGTAGTAGATGTGGCGAAAGAACGCAATATTCCAATCCGTGTTGGTGTAAACAGTGGTTCTTTGGAAAAAGAATTGGTTGAAAAATACCATG
>CAZDAP010000133.1:0-4263 GCA_964503585.1 uncultured Lachnobacterium sp.
TAAATCGTAATCTTCCTAATTTTCCAACGATAATAGAAGATAAAGAATGTCGATGTCAAAATCCAAGAAATCGGATAGTTCCAAGAAATCGTTTCCATAGTTGGATTATGAGGAAATACGAGTAGAATCCATAAAATTCGGAAACCACAGATGCCGAGCATGGTCATGATCATAGGGATAATGGCATCGCCCATACCACGTAGGGCACAGGAGTAAATTTCGATAAAGCCGAATGTGATATAAAAAGGTGCCATAATGCTAAATGTGCTACATGCAATATCTAATACCACTTTGTTGTCTGTGAAAATAGAGAACAGAGGATATTGGAAAGCCATTAGGATGGTTACACATACAATGGCAAATGCAAAGTACATTCCAAGACCAATGCTTACACTTTTCTTTACACGCTCTGGTTTGCCGGCTCCATAGTTTTGTCCAACGAAGGTTGTGATAGCAGTTCCAAGAGAACCACCAATCATCCAGTAGATACCATCCAGTTTACCTACGGTTGTCCATGCAGCGGCAGCATCTGTGCCAATGCTGTTTACAGCAGTTTGTAAAATCATATTGGACAAACTGTACATAGAACTTTGTACACCCCCAGGAAATCCGATGTAGAGCTGGTTTTTTAGGGTGTCCCAGTCAATGCGGATCTCACGTAATGAAAAATCACAAAGATCTTTGGCACGAAGCAAGGCATTGGTAACCAATACAGCACTTATGGCCTGAGCAATCAGTGTTGCTATAGCCACACCCAATACTCCTTGTTTAAAGACAATTACAAATAAAATGTCTAGAACTATATTTACCAAACAGCAGATGATTAAATAAATCAAAGGACGTCTGGAATCTCCCAATGCACGTAAAAGAGAGGAGCCAGTGTTATAAATAAACACAAAAATAATGCCCAACAGAAACACGCGAAGATAAACCAAGGAATCTTCAAAAATATCAGCAGGTGTATTTAGAAGTTTTAAAAGGTCAGGGGAAAGTAAATATCCAAGTATGGAGATACAGATGCTACCAACGATGGAAAAGCCGTAAATCGTATGAATACTCTTGCTGACTTTTGCTCGGTCACCACTTCCAAAGAACTGGGAAACGATAACGGAAGCACCTGCGGTCAGTCCTACGAAAAAGCCCACAATCAAATTTACAATCATACCTGAGGAACCGCCAACGGCAGCCAAAGCATTACTGCTTACAAAACGTCCCACCACAATGGCGTCTATGGTGTTATATAATTGTTGGAAAAAAGTTCCAAACAGGATAGGAAAGAAGAACCGTAGTAGTTGCTTTCCAATAGGTCCTTCTGTTAATTCGCTCATTTTTCTTTTTGCGTCACTCATTTTATCCCTCATTTATCTAATAGAATTAAATATATATTTCAAATAACCTCCATCATTATACATCATACTGTAAAAAATAAAAATATGAATTTGATTGAGTTTAAGCAAATTGAGGAGTATAATGTACTTTGTATATTTATAACTAAATCGAGGTAATTTGAATGAGTAATATGGATTTTAGAGAAGTAGTTGATGAGAATAAAGAAAGTGCAGAAAACGAGGTAGTTGAGAGCACAGTAGAGGTAATAGAAGAAACGTCTGAAGATGTAGAACTTGAGACAGCAGAGGTTTCAGAATCAGAAGATATGGATGACAGTGATGATGGATATGAAGATCACTGTTATATCTGTCGTCGTCCTGAAAGTATGACAGGAAAAATGATTAACATGTATGGAGGAATCAAGATTTGTAACGATTGTTTACAGAAAACGTTAGATACTGTAAACAGTACTTCATTTGGGAATAATCCAAACATGAATAATGGTATGCCAAATATGTCAGGAATGCCACATATCAGTATGATTGATATGTCGGATTTGTCGAGTTTCTTCGGTGGAATGCCAGGCGGCACAGATGGTATGATGGGTGGTATTCCAAAGAGCCAGCGTCTGAAAAAGAAAAAGGCAAAAGAAAAGAAAGAAAAACCAGTATTGGATATTCATTCGATTCCAGCGCCACATAAAATCAAAGCAAGCCTGGATGATTATGTAATCGGTCAGGAACAGGCAAAAAAAGTGATGTCTGTAGCTGTTTATAACCATTACAAACGTATCATGGATAAATCAGAGGAAGATGGTATAGAAATTGAAAAATCCAATATGCTCATGATTGGACCAACAGGCTGCGGTAAAACATATTTGGTTAAAACACTTGCAAAACTTTTGGATGTGCCTCTTGCCATTACAGACGCCACATCTTTAACAGAAGCAGGTTATATCGGCGACGATATTGAAAGTGTAGTTAGTAAACTTCTTGCTGCGGCAGACAATGACGTAGAACGTGCAGAACACGGTATTATTTTCATCGATGAAATTGATAAGATTGCGAAGAAGAAAAATACCAATCAGCGTGATGTCAGTGGGGAATCTGTACAGCAGGGAATGTTAAAACTTTTAGAAGGTGCTGAAATTGAAGTGCCAGTTGGAGCCAGCAGCAAAAATGCCATGGTTCCTATGACTATGATTAATACAAAGAACATTTTATTTATCTGTGGTGGTGCGTTCCCAGGATTAGAAGATATCATCAAAGAACGTTTGAATAAGGCTGCTGCTATAGGTTTTAAGGCAGACTTAAAAGATAAATACGATGATGATGAAAATATTCTTCGTCAGGTAACCACAGAAGATGTGCGTAAATTTGGTATGATTCCAGAATTTATCGGACGTTTACCAATTATGTTTACATTGGATGCATTGACAGAGGATATGTTGGTGTCCATTTTAACGACCCCTAAGAATGCTATCATCAAACAGTACCAGAAACTTTTGGCTATGGATGAAGTTCGATTGGAATTTGAAGAAGGCGCGCTTCGCAATATTGCAAAGAAAGCAAAAGAAAAGAAAGTAGGAGCCAGAGCACTTCGAGCAATCATTGAAGAATTCATGTTAGATATTATGTTTGAAGTGCCAAAGGATGACAACATCGGTATGGTTACGATTACAGAAGATTACATTGAGAAAAAAGGTGGTCCACGTATTCAGATGCGTGGCTGCTTCGAAATCGAAGATAAGCAGAGCCAAAACTAACAGATTGAGAAACAGAAAGGTTATTTTAGGATGAAAATTATTCACTGTGCAGATTTACATTTAGATTCAAAAATGACAGCGAACCTGTCCAAAGAGCAGGCAAAAGAACGTAAGATGGAAATTCTTCGTACCTTTGGCCGAATGGTGGAATACGCAAAAAAACATGAAGTATCTGTGATTATTATTGCAGGAGATATGTTTGATACTAGAAATGTTTCTGCTACAGTGCGTAATTATGTGCGAGATGTTATTTCCAATAATCCAGACATTGATTTTTTATATCTAAAGGGAAACCATGATAATGATAATTTCCTTTCCAAACTAGATGAAATTCCAGAGAATCTCTGTCTTTTTAGTGATAAATGGACCACTTATACCTATGGCAAAGTAGCTATTACAGGATTGGAATTGAACAAAGAGAATAGTTTGACCGCATATAATACTTTAGTATTAAGCCATGAGGCATACAACATTGTAACCCTACATGGACAGTTGTCTGAATATAAGAGTAAAGACAAAGCAGAAGTGATTAGTTTGGATGAACTTCGAAACAAAAATATTGATTATCTTGCACTTGGGCATGTACATAGTTTTGCGATTAACAAATTGGATGCCCGTGGTGTTTATTGTTATTCTGGATGTTTGGATGGACGTGGATTTGATGAGTGTGGTCCAAAAGGATTTATGTTGCTGGATATTGATCCAGAAAAGCATACAGGCACATCGACCTTTGTGCCAATGAGTTCCCGTGTATTACATACAATTCCTGTAGAAGTTTCAGGGATTTCTACTACACAGGAGGCTGCACTTCGTATGGATGCAGTGATTCGTGAGAATAAATATCCATCCAGTGGTTTGGTTAAATTTGTTTTAAAAGGTGAAGTAGATGTAGAGTGCGAATTGGAAACGGACTTTTTAGAAGAGCAGTTTGCAGACTATTTTTACTATTGTAAAGTATACGATGAAACTAAGATTCGTGTAAATTATCAGGATTATGAAAAAGATGCCTCTCTAAAAGGAGAATTCGTGCGGTTGGTATCGGGTTCAGATTTAACAGAAGAAGAAAAGGCAATGGTTATTCGTATGGGTATTTTAGCATTACAGGGAGAGGAGATTTAACTTATGAAATTATTAGCATGTCATATCGAAAATTTTGGTAAGTTATCCAA
>CAZDAP010000134.1:0-4247 GCA_964503585.1 uncultured Lachnobacterium sp.
CCTATGAAGCCCGGACTTTCCTCACCTGCGGTCTTTCGACACTTGCAGCCGCGATCACCTGTCCTGCAACTACCTAATATACACAGTTTATTCGAAAAATGCAAGAACGATTCATAAAAACTATTATTTAATTCATCATAACTACTCCGCAGCAAATTCTCCAGAAGCACTTCCTACTGTAATCTTATAGGTATCACCTGAAATAATATCAGGACTACTAAGAATTACGACTCCAAAAGAAAGCTCTGGTGCATAAGAAATAACTGTATTTCCATCTGCATCCTGTAATGTGATTTTTGTTCCAGCAGCTTGGTTTCCTACACTAACTGCCACAACGCCCTGTTCTGAATCACTAAATGTCTGTGCCATACCAGAAGCACCAGTACCAATAAATGTTCCACCTGTAATAACAGCAGATATATCATAGTCCAATGTTGCGGTATCACCCTGTGTTGGTCCTACTACAACCGTATAACCTCCTGAAATTTCAAGAGTACCATTTGCATCAATACCATCACCGGAAGCATTGACATAAAGATTTCCACCAGAAATCACTATGGAACCATTTGACGAAGATGACATTCCGCCACCCATTCCGCCTCGGCCACCGCCGTACATACCATCTCTGCCACCTGTAGTACCACTCGAATCTGTACCACCTGCTGCATTTAATCCATCATCGCTGGCAACCAGTTTGATATCACCGCCTTGAACCGAAATATCCAAAGCTTCCAATCCTTCATAACTTTCTGTAATATTAATAGTACCTGCTGTAATCATCAAACTTTCTTCTGCATGGATTGCGTCATCACCAGAAGCCAGTTCAAAGGTACCTCCATTAATAATTACAGATACATTCGAATGAACACTATCGTCCGCGGAATCAATGGTCAGAGTGCCTCCAGAAATAAGAAGACTATTTTCCGACTTTATGCCCTTCATACTCTCACTGTCATCCGATGATGTAGAAGAACTAGTGCTGCCTGGTCTGCCACCTCCATAACCGCCCCAGTTATCAGAGGATGCACTGCTTCCGTTTACACTTCCGCCTCCAGCCAATATTCCAATCTCTCCATTTTCAATCTGCATATAGGCACTTGCAGAAATACCATCACCTTCTGCTTCAATACTAATAGAACCATCCGAAATATATACAAAGCCTTTTTCTGTATCATCGGTATTTTCTACATGAATTCCATCTTTTCCTGCATCCACAGTAATCTGTGTATCACCCGTAATACGCACACTGTCGTTTACATCCATACCATGAGACGCAGAAGTCACTGTATATGTGCCACTTGTAAATACCAGGTCATCTTTTGCAACTATACCATGTCCAGCAGGCGAATCTATCGTAAGACTTCCTGCACCATTCAAAGTAATATCCTGCTTTGAAAACAATGTACCATCAATGTTGTTTTCGTCAATTGCTTCGAATGTGCCACCGTTTGACAAAGTATTTTCTGTGCCATCAGCTAAAGTAACAAAAACCTTATCTGCTTCTAAAATATATAATGCCGCAGAGGTTTCACTATTAATATCTACACCATTTAATACCAACTGTAATTTTGCTGTATCTGGTGCATTTACAATAATCATACCATCACTTAAACTACCAGAGATGATGTAAGTCGCCTCTTCTGTGATTGTCACAGTGGAACCTGAAATCTCTACACTATTTGAACTGGCAGTTGCCGAATTTCCATTTAACTGAATGGAAACACATTCATTTTCATCGTATTCTGTTTTATAATCTCTATTGGTAAACATATCCTCATCTGTCTGTGAAAAATCCACGGTTACTGGATTCGCACTATTTTCCGATGAATCCGTGCTACCATTTGAGTTGCTGCTTCCGCTATTTTCCTCTGTATTTCCACAGCCTGCTAACAAACCACATACTAAGGAAAACACTAAAAGCCATTTCGTTATTCGTTTCATTTCAAATTCCTCCAAATAAATCTTTTATTAAAGTTCTGCAACTGTTGTTTCCTGCTTTGACACCGTAATTTCCAAATTTCCATTACGACAACGAATCTTATCAATCATCTCTTTTTCTTTTGTCACATCCTTCAATGTCACATAATATGTGAGACGGAACAAACTTCCCATATTTGTCGTTTTTACACGTGCAAGTTCGCTGGAAATGGTATATTCCTTAAAAATGTCATCAAAAATATCTGTATAATTTAAATCTTCTGGAATGGTGATTGTTAAAATTTTATAGGTTGCTGCATTTTTCGCAGTACCAAAATCTAAAAGATTATATAGTACAAATACTGCGCACATGACCAATGTAAAGATTGCTGCAAAACCAAGATATCCCATTCCAACAATTAATCCAGTTCCCATGGCAAGGAATAAGGTACATATTTCTTTTGCTGTTCCTGGTACAGAACGAAAACGAACTAAACTAAACGCGCCCGCTACTGCTACACCAGCTCCCACATTTCCATTTACCATCATGATAACTACGCATACAACCGCTGGTAAAAGTGCCAATGTCACTACAAAGCTTTTGGTGTAACGTGTACGATACATATAGGCAATCGCCATAACAAGACCTAACACAAGTGCTGTTCCCAAACACGCCATAAAATCGCTTACGCTTATTACTGAAATAATGTCCGAATCAAATATTCCTCTAAATAAATTTTCCATTTTATATTGTTCCTCCTAAATATAATCTAATACATTTATTTTTCTTGAAGTTGGGGAAAAATGATATTTCGATATCCCGTCCCATATTTTGAAAAAGAAGTTTTGTATATCTTTTCCTGTGATAGTACCTGCGTCATCCACAATGGAATTCCACCTGAACACTTTAACTCCATTAACACCATTCCCTCTGAAAGCAACGGTGTACCATATGCATCTTCTTGCAAAGATAAATTCTCTTGTCGAAACAGTACATTATCATCAAAAGTTACTCGAAAATCAGAACCATCTTTTGCATAATAAGCCTCTCTTTCATATGAAAGATATGCTCTAGGATGCAAGGTTTTATAATAATCCAAGAAGTACTCTATTTCCTCTGAAATCTGAGATTGTTTTTTGCAGGAATCTTTGCGATCCAACCATTCCATAGCCTCTTTTTCCGTCAGCGTGATTCTCCTTTTATATACCACATGCTTGTATTTCTTTTTTAGTTCTACAAAAACCGTACTATCAGCATTGGCTTTTCCATAACTTCTTATACGCAATTTTTCTTTGTAAGTTGGTTTCTCAATAGACCTGCGAATCAGCAGATAATCATCTGTATCAAAATAAAGATTACGGATTATCGTGCGACCATATTTATCCAATTTCATATATGGTTCCATAGCCTGCACAATTTTCTCTTTCTGTTCCAACGTCAACATATATTTCAATTCATGACGCTTAAACACAGTCTGAATAGCCATAAAAAAATCCTCCTGTACATTATGACAAAGTCATTGTACAGAAGGAAAATTGAACTTTCATTGAAATTTTTTAAAAATTATTTAATAATTCCAAAAAAACATAAAAATGCTACGATTACACCAATCGCACAGTACACACTTAATACCCAGCCAACAAATGAGGCTACGAACCCAATTAATGGAAGTTTTGCAAGTAAACTAAGCACGAATCCACCGACAACATTCGCTACAATATAAATAATAATAGCTACTACTAATCCTTTTACATCATTTGCTTTCATTGATATTGGAAACATTCTTTTAATAAAATCCATCTTAATCTCCTTTTTTCATAATATGTATTAACACTAAACTTTGTAGCATGTACATACGTTCTATTCATGCAAAAAGGGATAGGCCAACCGACCTACCCCATTTCTTTGCAATGCAGAAGATGGGATTTGAACCCACACGATATTGCTACCACTGGCACCTGAAGCCAGCGCGTCTGCCGTTCCGCCACTTCTGCTCAACGTGATAACGATACCACACTCTGCACAAAAAGTAAAGAAAAATCTTATGACAAGACTATCAATGATTTCATGAGTAGAACTCATCCTATGTAACATATCACTATATAGAACCGTCATATTTCTCTGGTGTTTTAATCGTATCATTGTATCACAAAAATCTGTGGCAGTTGTTGTTTTGTCAAATCAAGGAATTAATTGCTCGTATCCAGAAAAAGAAAACTGGCAAACAAAATAATACAAAATAAAATCGGCAAGGGGATTGTACATGGTATACAATCCCCTTAACTTAATAGAAACACTATTAACCCGACTGACATTGGCATAATGTCAG
>CAZDAP010000135.1:0-4241 GCA_964503585.1 uncultured Lachnobacterium sp.
TTTGCAGTAGAACCACCATTGTTCGTAGAATTAGAAATCACAGATACAGAACCTGGTTTCAAAGGCGATACAGCAACAGGTGCTACAAAACCAGCTATCGTTGAAACAGGAGCAAAAGTTATGGTTCCATTATTCGTAGAAATTGGAAACAAAATTAAAATCGATACTAGAACAGGTGAATATTTAAGCCGTGTATAATATCTGAATAATTCTAGTTTAATAACAGAATGTAATTACCCCTAGGAAAATCATTGATTTTCCTAGGGCTTTTTTTTACTGCTCTAGAATTTGTACGTTTTTTATAAGCTAGCATTTCCACTTCACCACATACACCAACTCTATCGTCACCACTACAGCAGCCACAATCATAGAAATAATATAAGCATACATACCATACACAGGCACCAAAAACCAAATGGCCAAAATTCTGATGGCGCAGCCAGTCAAGTTACAGGTTAATGTCAGTGATGCATGACCCAATCCATTTACAATACTGCTTAGCAGACTAGAAGTATACATAAATGGGCAGAGGATGCTCAAGATTCGAATATAAAATCCAGCCAACGTACTATCAAATATGTAAGTTCCAAACCAATCCGCAGAAAACAAAAATATGAAAGTACATAATGAACCTAAAGCAACACCACAACAGATGGTTCCTTTTATGGTGTCTAAGACAACACACATATCTCCCTTTGCTTTTGTTTCCGAAATACGAGGCAATAGTAAAACGGACAGGGAATTAGTAATAGCAGAAGGAAAAAAGATTACGGACAATGCCATGCCAGTCAGGATACCAAAATGTCCCAATGCTTCATCAGAGGTATAGCCGAATGCCACCAGTTGTTGTGGTAAGAGCAAATTCTCCAAACTGTGGCTAAGGGTCATAAGAACGTGATTTAAGGTCAGTGGAATAGCCATGAGACCTAAGGATCTTATAGTAGAATAGAATGGTATGGAATGCTCTTCAACCTTATCTTTTTCTTTGACGCCAAGGTATGCGGTTACATTTACAAGTAAACCGACAAACTCACTGATAACGATACCCCAAACGGCGTGGATTGGTTCTAATGGAAGGCCCTGCTCCGCTAGAATCTTGTAAATAATAAATGTACCAAATACTCTTGCTAATTGCTCTGT
The DNA here is from genome assembly GCA_964503585.1 of uncultured Lachnobacterium sp. Taxonomy (GTDB): domain Bacteria; phylum Bacillota; class Clostridia; order Lachnospirales; family Lachnospiraceae; genus Roseburia. The sequence continues at coordinate 1,141 of CAZDAP010000135.1, forward strand.
AATCTGAGAAATAGAAGGGACTACAGAATTTTTTTTGCCATAATAATAGCCACTGAAACTGGAATGGACGCATGCAGGAACCAATGCAAAGACCATAACACGAAGCAATTCTGTAGTACGAGGTTCTTTTAAAACATTTGTGGCAATCCAAGGTGCTAAAATGTATATAACAACGGAAAATAATCCAGAAAGGCCAGCAGATAAAAGCAGGCCAGTAAATAAATAGGATTTTCCATTTTTTTCTGAGGCTACAAAACGTGAAATAGCCGTTTGAATTCCACTTGCAGAAATAGCCAAACAAAGAGTGAAAATAGGAAAAATTAGTTGATAAAGGCCTAGTCCACTAGCACCAATAGTGCGGGATAAGAATATTCTATAAAAGAAGCCCAGTATTCTACTTATGAAACCTGCACTAGTTAAAAGAATAGTGCCTAGGATCAAGGGGTGTTTTTTTATTTTCGTTAAAATAGGAATACCTCCAAGAAGGGGCTTTATAGATAGTATATGTGGAGAGGGTAAAATTATGAATCATAGAATATATCTCGATCATGCAGCAACAACAGAAATGTTACCAGAAGTCACCTATGCCATGGAGCCTTATTTTATAAAAAAATACGGAAATGCATCCACCACATATGAATTGGGTACAGAAGCAAGACGAGCAATAGAACTTGCAAGAGAACAAATTTCTGCAAGTATTCATGCAAAACCATCTGAAATATTTTTCACTTCCGGTGGCAGTGAGTCAGATAACTGGGCAGTAAAAGGTATGGCTGGAGAGAAGAAAAAAGATAGAAAACATGTAATCACATCAAAAATAGAACACCATGCAATCCTGCATTCCTGCGAGCATTTGGAAAGTTTGGGTTATCGTGTATCGTATTTGGATGTTACAAAGGATGGAATCGTAGATGTAAAACAATTGGAACGATTGTTAAAAGAAAGCAAGACAAGTAGGAAAATTGAGGATAAGGTATCTGTAGTTTCTATTATGTATGCAAATAATGAAATTGGAACCATACAGCCTATAGAAGAAATCGGAAGATTGTGCCAAAGATATGATGTAACTTTTCATACAGATGCCGTGCAGGCAGTAGGACAGATTCCGATTCATGCGAAAAAACTGCCAATAGATATGCTCAGTGCCAGCGCACACAAATTTCATGGTCCAAAGGGAGTTGGTTTTTTGTATATCCGAGAAGGCGTTACAATGCCATCCTTTATACACGGCGGTGGACAGGAGAGTGGTAAACGTGCAGGAACAGAAAACGTAGCTGGAATTGTAGGCATGGCAAAGGCGCTTTCCATTGCACATACCGAGATGCAGCGCAAGCAAAAAGAAGAAACTGCATTGAGAAATTTTTTTATACGAGAGGTATTACGGGAAATACCAGATGTAAGATTAAATGGTCATGCAGAAAAGAGGCTGCCTGGGAATGTGAATTTCTCATTTAAAAATGTTTCAGGTATCGCACTTTTGGTATTGCTTGAAGAAGAGGGGATTTATGCCTCGGCAGGATCTGCCTGCAGTGCAGGAAAGACAAATTTGTCCCATGTCATAAAAGCAATACAGGTTCCAAAAGAATACGCCTATGGCACAATCCGATTTTCTCTTGGTAGAGAAACTACCCAAAAAGAAATCGAAAAAACCATAAGCGTACTAAAAAATTCTGTAAATATTTTGCGTCAAGAAGTATAAAAACTGCATATGATGTTAAGGGATGAATTTTCTGATGGCTTCACCTACACCATCTTCTTCATTGGAAGTAGTGATGTAGTCAGCGATTGCTTTGATATCATCAGAGGCATTTGCCATAGCTATCCCTAATCCTGCGGCGTTAATCATAGAAAAATCATTTTCGGAATCACCGACTGCCATGGTCTCTTCCATGGTGACACCTAAATATTCGGTCAATGCTTTTAAGCCCGTGCTTTTGGTTACACCAGCTTTGCTAATCTCAAAGTTGTTGAATCCGCCGCAAACAACTTCAATTGCAGATAGGGACTTTAGAAACTGAATGGTTTCGTCACGGTAACCGAGGGTTCCATCTGGCTGTGGATAGAAGTTCAAATTGATTTTTTGAATCTTTTTACCACAGTCCTTTACATAGGCAACCAAATCCTCCACAGGAGTTCTGGTAGCAATCATGTAGCGTTTTAAAGAATCTGGTACAGCCAGTCTGTTTAAATTTTCTCTGCAACGGATAGGGGTAAAACCTTCTCCATCAATATATAAATCAATATGAATTTCTCTATTTAATACATAATCCAAAACAGGTGTTAACATTTCAAAATCCATGGTATTTTCATATAGACATGCTTTATCTTTAATACGATAAACAGCTGCACCGTTGGTAGTGAGTGCATAGTCAATTTTGGTATCCTTTATTTGTGCAAAAGGAAGACCGTTAAAAGGTCGACCTGTGGAAATAACGGTATGCACGCCTTTAGCAGCCACTCTGTTTAATTCATTGATTGTTTTTGGTGTAATTTCCCCATTACGATTGAATAAAGTACCATCCAAATCCATGGCAACGAGTTTTATATTTGGCATAATATGATATGCTCCTCTCCATTTTTATAAATTTCATAAAACAGTTTCAAAAATTACTGACATAGGTTATTATATAGGAAAGCGTTTTTGAAGGAAAGAGAAAAATTATGAAAATATTATTGAGAAAATTACCAATTTGGCTATTAATGGTGTGGCCATATGTATTCTTTTTAGGAATGTTTTTGACAGGGAATTCTTTTTTGACCTGGTATTGTATACTTACGATTCTATTATGTGTTTATGATTACATCCTCTATATACTGTACAAAAGCAGCATTGGCGGCAAAAGACTTAGAGATTATGAAAAAAGAAACTGCTATGATGCTCAGTATAACCAGTTTTATTTTCATCGCAGATGTAATTTGCGCCGTTCTTATTTACAGTAAAATAAAGAAAAATAAAAAAATAAAAAAAGTTGAAAAAAGATGTTGACATTTGTCTATAAATAAGTTATAGTAATCAAGTCGCTGGTGAACAACCGACGACGAACATGGGATCATAGCTCAGCTGGGAGAGCACCTGCCTTACAAGCAGGGGGTCACAGGTT
>CAZDAP010000136.1:0-4240 GCA_964503585.1 uncultured Lachnobacterium sp.
CTCAAAGTTTATAATGTTACCAGAAATGAGATCAAGGGCATCGCCTGTAATGTTTCTAATAGTTTGCACCTCATTGGAGTAGTTCAGAAAGTACAGGATATGTTTTCCTTCATCATTGATTCCCTGCTTCACGCTGACAGGATACGATGCCTCAAATGGAAGTTTGGCTGATTCTTGGATATTACATTCAGAAAGAAAATCTTTTAGGAGTTCTATCAAAGTATCTTCTCCGAATAAAGTTCCAAGGTAAAGGGTATGTCCTTTTCCGTAAGTGTTTTTAGCTACAGCAGAGTAGCGATTCCAGGTATGATGTCCGTAGTGAATAAGTGGTGTAGCGGTATCACAAATAAGCATTTCCATCCATTCTTTTGCCTCAGAGGAGACTCCGTTGTAACTAACGGATACATTTTTGGGATATGTAAACTGCTCATAGTGAAGACCAAGTGTTTTGTGTAATATGTGAGGCTGAGTATCACTATAAATTTTTAAGTGTTCATCACTAAATGCGGATTTATAGGTGGTGATTAAATTGCCTCCATGTTTTACATATGTATCCAATGCTTTTAAATAAGATTCTTTAGCACTATAGAAAACTGGTAACAGGATACAGTCGTAGGAACCTAAGAGTGTTTCGTCAGCTGGAATAATGTCAAATTCTATATTCATTTTGAATAATGTATCTGCGAGCCAGCGGAGAACACGATTATATCCATGGGCATCCTTGGTATAGGTAGGAAATTGGACTAATCCTGTTAAGGATTCATTGTTTGCGACAATAGCAATTTTGTTAACTTTCTTTAAATTCTTGAGTTTGCTGCCAAACTGTTTCCATTCGTTGCCAATTATACAACATTCTTTATAGGCTACCCCTTCAGCAAAATCGTGAGAAAGAACGCCTTTCCAATAGCTTTCAATGGCATTATGGATAGAATGCCAGTGCCAGTACATTACAGAGTTGGAACCGTTTGCAAGGTGGCTATATGCCTGCAAGCGGATTTGTCCAGGGTATGGAAGCCATTCTGGATTGCCTTGGCATTGGGTTTCTAAGATAAGATAGTTATCGCCCTTGATGCCGCGGGCGATGTTGCCACAGGTATTAAGTTCACAGCCGGTCAAATCATCTTGGGAAAGATGATAGATATCAGCACCGGTGACAGTAACAGCTTTTGCAGCGGCATATTGGTCTACTTCTGGCTGAATTCCAACAGAATAGTTTTGCCATTCGAAGTCGAAGTTGTGAGTGATGAACTGATCAGGGCGTTTATATTCGGCTACAATATTTGATTGCCAGGTTAGGAAATCGGTAACCAGCTGCCTCTGAAATTTGCAGTACTCCGCAGCAAGACTTTGGTTGATGGTAGCGCGTACATCCGGAAAATCCATCCATGTATTGATGCGGTTGCTCCAATAGTCGAGACCAAATTCATGGTTAAAATCTTCGATATCTGGATATTGAGTTTTTATATATTCTACAAATTTTGCCTGTGCATAAGGGGTGCAGGTGTCGTAGGATTTTGTTTCATTATCTAACTGAAAACCGATGACATGTGGCTCGTCTTTTACATATTCCATCAGTTTTCGAATCATGATTTCTGCATGATGGAGATATACAGGGTTGGTAATGTCCATATTTTGGCGAGGACCATAGAGATTTTGACCGCCATGGGTTAGCGCCAGTACCTCTGGGCATTTGCGAGTCAGCCAGGTTGGCACGGCATAAGTAGGAGTACCTACAATAACGGAAAGTCCATACTTTTTAGCTGCGTCCAGCATGCGTCTTAGGTGTGTAAAGTCAAATACACCTTCCTGTGGTTCCCATGTGCTCCAGGTAGATTCTGCGATACGGATTGTATTCATGCCTGCACGAACCATCATTTCCATATCTTTTTCGATACGATCATAAGGCATATATTCATCATAATAGGCAGCACCATAAATGAGTTTATCAGTTTTCATAAAAGAAGAATCCCTCCCTGTGTAATCGGTTATCTTAGCCCAAAGTATAGCAGAAAGTAGCAAAGAATGAAATGAAATTTTATTCGTAAAAGAGCATGGAAGATTAGAAAGAACTATATTTTCAAAAATAGGTTGACTTCTAAAGAGAGTTCTAGGAAAATTAAATTATACAATATAATTCGGCGGTTCAAAAATAGGTTTCACGAGTCATATATACATGTTTAAGACAGGGAGGAAAAGGGAATGGACAAATTTATTGTTAACATCATTCATCGTCCAGAAATGGTTCCAGAGTATTCTGCAACCGTAACAGGACAAGGGAAAGAAGAAGATATTGGAGACAAAGCTCTTATTACAGAGTCGCTTGATATTTTCAAGACGCAGCAGAGACTTGCTCATGAAAATGGACTTAAAGTTACCATACATATGACTTATGCAGCACTTTTTAATGATGAAGCTGTAGAAATAGCAAAACACGATCATGAAGTATATGGTGATGAAATTGCATTATCATTACTGGGGCTTCCATGTGAACAGTTCCGTGAAAAATATAAAACGAAAGATTTCTGTATCTGGATGTTTTCAATGGAAGATAAAAAAGCCATCATTAATGATTTGTTTGAAAAATTCTATGAAAAATTTGGTTTTTATCCAGAATCCACAGGCTCTTACTATATGGATGCTGACCTTACCAATTATATCAAAGAACAATATCCAATGGTAAAATGCGCTGTCGCTACCTGTTGGGAAGAAGGACCAAAGGCTTACCATACCTGTAACAATTCTTGGTATACATTGTTTGATGGAGGCCCATGGGCTCCATGGATTCCTTCAAAACAGAACACCCATGCACCAGCAGCAAACGAAGCTGAAGATAGTGGTATCGTAGCGATTCCTCATCTTTCTCGTGACCTGATTGCCTGCTATGATGGGAATGGTTCTAACTTTGGTACACATCCACAGAATGTACTCCGTGGCATGATTTATGACACAAAGACATGGGAATACCCATATCTTTATAACCTCATTGACCAGTATCGTGACCTTGCGAAATACAACAATGGATACGCATACAACATGATGTTCGTAGGGCCAGGCTGGATGAACAAAATGGGACGTTGGGAGCAGCCATACGAACTCCTTTACAAATCCTACAGCGACGGATGTAAATACTATGGGGATTTGAAAAAAGAAGGCAAGCTTATTGACATGACAATGTCAGAGTTTGCTGACCATTATAGAGAAAAGAAGGGTGTAAATGCCGGTAACTATAACGAGCCAGAATGTGCTCCATGGAGAGATATTCTTTATGGTTCTGACAAACAGTTATTCTGGTACTGCGACCCATATATGCGAGCATGTGTAAATATGGATCAGGGCGGTGCTATCGTAGACCTTCGTCCATATGTAGCCAAATTAGAATGGCCAGTAGGTATCGGTACACCACATGTACAGGATGCTTCTTATCCATTCCTTATTCAGGAAAAATATCGTGCGGGTTACTTCACACACTATGCTGGAGCAGGCACGGTAAGAAGTGCAAAACTTTCTTACAACGGCGAAGAAGTAGACCTTTGTCTCTGCCCAACAAAATGCCACTTCTCAGAAGAAGTAATTGATGGCAAAAAGAACCGTATACTTACACTTGACCCAGTTGAAATCCAGTTCAACGGTGTAACAGTGAAGTTGCAGACAAAAGAATATTTTGAAGAAGGTTCTTCCAATATCAAGATTGAAAGAAATATCCTTGAAATCAGCGATCCAACAGCTGAAATCACTTTGGATGAATACATCACAGCCTGCTATGGTACTACAGAATATCCAGAAGATATGACAGGTATTACACTTGCTTGTGAAGGTGAGGGTGGCGAGACGATCAACTATGAATATAGATGTCGTGATGCAAAATTAGATGGAGCAAAAGCTGTTAGCGCGGTAGTGCCAGCCATCCAGACAAAGGTTTCCCTTACAGCATCAGACAAAGCCCTTGGTTACATTGAAGAAGGCTATGCATTCTCACCAATGTTCAAACTTGGTTACAAGAAAACAATTTCAGACAAGGAGGTATTTGCAACATGGCTCAACTTGGAAAAGGCAAATTAAATTACAGATGTCCATCCTGCTTTATGCGAGACCTCGACATCGATATGTTTTATAACAAGGAAACAGGTATCTACAGCTGTATTCGCTGCCAGTACAAAGGTGATGAAAAAGACGTTTTAGAAAAAAATGAAATGGTTCGTTTCCGCTATGGCGCGATGTATGAACGTTTCACAAAGTTCGA
>CAZDAP010000137.1:0-4227 GCA_964503585.1 uncultured Lachnobacterium sp.
CTAAATTTCCTCAAATTCAATTTCATGCTGTTTCAAGAACTTCATCACCATCTTATCCCATTCACTTTCCAAGGTTTTGTCGGTAGAAAAGATGTTATAAGCGATGCCAGTGGTAAGGGATAGTAATTGGTTTTGATATTTTAGGTTAATATACATTCCTGTTACATCTGACACATTATAACTGCTGCCGACAGAGGAGATGGTTTTTTCCATATTTTTTGGAGAAAGTAAAAAGACAAAGCGAAAAGCCGATGGTGTCTTCTTTCCCTTGATTAAATCGAAGCAGTTGGTACGCAGCATAGAAAATGGAAGAAAACGACAGCCTTCTAAGTGTAGTTCTTCGATTTCTTCTTCTGAGTAGAATCCCTTTGTTATTTGTCCATTTATGGTATAGGTTGCGCCTGTGGTGATGACACCTTCCTGTAACAAAAAGTGGTCGAATACTTCGGTGCGAAGAAGTTTGTTCATAAAATCTTTGATATCAGTTAATTCTAAAGCGATCATTCTGCCTCCAACTAAACGAGATTTGATATTTTTATCATAACAAAATTTCTATGTTTAATCTAGATATATATGGCAGAAAAAACAATCTTATGCTATACTAATTGTCATTAAAAAGTGAAAATCCAATTGTATGGAAAGGAAAATAGAAAATGAGCGAACAACAGAAATTATTTGATTTACTTCGTGCAGGCGTAACTCCATTTATGTGTGTAAATGAATGTGAAAAACGCCTTGTAGAAGCAGGTTTTGAAAAAGTAAATTATGAGGATGCTTGGAAACTTGTGTCAGGTGGTAAATATGTGATGAATCACCATGGAACAGCGCTTTTTGCTTTCACAGTTGGTAAAGCCTATAAAGTTACAGATATGATTCGTATGGCAGCTGCTCATACAGACTATCCTTGTATGCGCATTAAACCAAATCCAGATTTCCAGACAAACGGATATGCTCAGGTGAATCTGGAAGTGTACGGCGGCCCTATTTTAAATACCTGGTTTGACAGACCATTGGGAGTAGCTGGACGTGTAGCTCTTCGCAGTGACAATCCATTTGAACCAAAGATGGTACTATATCGCAGCGAAAAGCCAATTATGACGATTCCAAATCTGGCGATTCATATGAACCGTGAGGTAAATAAGGGAGTAGAAATAAATAATCAGATAGATTTAATGCCTGTTTTGGATATGCTTTCAGAAGAAAAGAAGGATACCAAATACTTTATGGAATTCTTGGCAAAAGAACTTCAGGTAGAAGTAAAAGATATTTTAGATTTTGAATTAAGTGTATTTCTTATGGAAGAGCCGATGTATATCGGGGTAGAGGACACCTTGATTTCTGCGCCTAGATTGGATAATTTAACTTCTTGTTCCGCTCTTGTATCTGCACTCATTGATGGAGAGCGAGCAACTGGTATTAACTTGATTGAATTATCAGACCACGAAGAAGTGGGATCTAGCACAAAGCAGGGGGCGGCATCGATTCTCCTTCACGATATGGTAAAACGTATTGTAAAAGGACTTGGAGGAAGCGACGAAGATGCAGAGCGTGCCATGTATGGAGCTATGATGGTATCTGCGGACGTAGCTCATGGTATGCATCCAAATAAGGCAGGCAAAATGGATATTACCAATAAGCCTGTTCTAGGAAAAGGTTTATGTATCAAACAGGCTTGTGTACAGTCTTATGCTACGGATGCAGAAACAATAGGTATCTTCTGTCAAATTTGTGATAGCAAAAATGTTCCATACCAGAGATTTGTAAATCGCTCGGATGTACGAGGTGGAAGCACTTTAGGAGCCATTTCATCTACAATGACACCAGTTAGAACAATGGATATTGGAATTCCACTTTTGGCTATGCACTCATCAAGAGAACTTATGGCAGCAGCGGATATGGATTCTTTAAAGGATGCTATGACAGCATATTTTCAGTTGTAAAATAGATAGTCGTAACATAGACATAGGAAGTAACATAGACATAGGAAGTAACATAGACATAGGAAATAGAGGATAAGGTTATGTTTGGTCAGTTATTTGGAAAACATTTGGTAAAAAAAGGGATACTTACAGAAGGTGAATATAGAGATGCTGTTGAAGCACACTTGGGTAGACGTGTAAAGATCGGAACCATTGCAGTAGCAGAAGGACTTCTCACACAGGAGCAAGTGGTTGAGATTCATAGACAGCAGAGACAATATGATAAACTGTTTGGAGATATTGCGGTTGAAAACGATTTCTTAACGAAAGAACAGGTTGAAGAAATGCTGGCAAAACAGGGGAGTCCTTATTTGCAGTTTTTAGAAGTGCTTCTAGAGACTGGAAAAATTACCATTACTGAAATGGAACAGGAATTTATAGCATTTCAGAAAGAAAATGGATTTTCAGATGAAGATATGCAGGCATTAAAACGTGATGACTTTGAAAGTCTTGTGCCTATTTATGCATTTTCTTCGAAACCTTATGTAACAGATTTAGCAAGTCTGGTACTTCGAAATATCAATCGTTTTGTAACCAGAGATTTTTATATCGGAAAGATTGAACATGTAGGCAGAATGGATTATAAGTGTCTCGCTGGACAGGAACTCATCGGAGAACACAATGTGGCATTGGCTCTTATGGGAGAGGCGCAATGGGATGCCTTTTTGAAAGTGGCTTCTGCATGTGCTGAAGAAAATTTTACCAGTGTAGAAGAAGACGCTTTAGATGCAGCCTGTGAATTTATCAATTGCTGTAATGGTTTGTTTGTATCCAAGATGAGTGAAAACGATGTAGAATTGGATATGGAACCAGTATATGCTTTTGAAAATCAGGAAATCTATGGTGAAGTTTATCTTGTTCCAATTTACATTGAAGGTAAAGAAATCAAACTGGTAATTGCGGTAGATACAGAAGCAGAATTGGGACAGATTCCACATAGATTTTCTTATGAAAAGAAAGAAAGCAGCGTAGCCATCGGTCTGGCAAAGGGTACCGTAGTAGTTGTTGATGATTCTAAATTATCCAGAAAGATTCTTCGTAACATGTTAGAGGATGCTGGATATGCAGTAGTGGCTGAGGCTACAGATGGAGAAGAAGCAATTTCTGCATATTTGCAGTACAAACCAGATGTGATTACGATGGACATCACTATGCCAAATATGAATGGTCTTGAAGCCATCCGTGAGATTTTATCCATTGACCGAAACGCAAAAATTATTATGATTTCTGCAGCTGGACAGCAGAAGAAAATCATTGAGGCATTAAAACTTGGAGCGCAGAAGTTTATTACAAAACCATTTGAAAAGAGTGAAGTAATTTCCTGCGTGGAAGCAGTCGTAAAAAGTAAATTTGCGAAATAAAAGTAAAATTGAATTGGACATGTAAAAATGAAATATAGTTATAATGATGTAGTAGACATGATTCAAAATACACGTCGATTTGGTAATCTTACTGGATATGATGTGTCAAAACGTATGTTAGAACAGTTAGGGAATCCACAAAGTGGTATTCCCTTTGTTCATGTTGCGGGAACCAATGGAAAAGGTTCGACTACCGCATTTTTATGTAAGATTTTAGAACAAACAGGAAAAAAGGTGGGAATGTTTACGTCGCCACATCTGATTACCTTTGAAGAGCGTATTCGTATCAACGGAAATTATATATCAAAAGAAGATGTCACCCGATTGGGCAACCAACTCTTGGCGATGAAATTTGATGTGTCTCCTACCATGTTTGATTATTGTCTTGCTATGGCAGTGTTATATTTTAAAGAACAAGAGTGTGATATTATGGTTATGGAAACTGGAATTGGTGGCAGATATGATTCTACCAATGCCTTAGGAGTACCAGAAGTCGCCGTGATAACAAAAATAGGCTTTGATCATACTGCTATTTTGGGAGATACCTTAGAGGCAATAGCAGGAGAAAAGGCTGGCATTATTAAAAAAGGTTCTTATGTTGTAACCCAATCCCAGCAGGAGGAAGCAAGAACTGTGATTTGGGACGCCTTCAAAAGTCTCGGACAGCCCCCAGAGTTGTTCAAAGAAGTAACCCAGGAAGACCTCTTATACGCCGCTTCCATCCCAAAGAAGATGCAAGGAGAATTTCAAACAGAAAATGCAGCCACAGCGATTTTGGCAGCACGAATTTTGTTACATAAGTGGGCAAAGTCAGATGCGTCATCATCAGAATCAGAAAAATTAGAACCAGAAAAAATAGAAAACTATATTCAAAAAGGGATTTCCGA
>CAZDAP010000138.1:0-4218 GCA_964503585.1 uncultured Lachnobacterium sp.
TTTTTAGAAAGTCTAAGAAAGAGGCATATCCTATATTATGACACGACGTCAGAGCGAGAGCGTGCGCGTAAATAATATAGGATATGCCTCTTTCGTAGTATTTAGAAAAAATATATTTTTATTTCAAAATCGAAGTTGTCACTTCCTGCGCCATACGTTCATAGCCTGCTGCACTAGGATGTAAATGGTCGCCACTGTCATATAAAGGTAAGAAAGCAACTGGATTTTCTGGGTCGCAGAGTGCTTTGTCAAAGTCGATAACACCATCAATAAGATCAGTGTTACGAATCCATTCATTGTAGGTATTACGGAGTTCTTCGCGGAAGCCTGCGTAAGTACGCCAGCCTTCAATAGGAAGAAGAGTACCTACATAAACTTTATATCCATATTCACGAGCCTGTGCGATGTATTGTTTTAATCCGTCAATCAGTTCTTCAGCACTTGGCAGGTCACTCATAGGACGGAATGGATTGACATCAGTTCCTACAGGATGAATGATGTCATTGATGCCCTGCTGGATAATAACCGTATCTGCTCCATCGGTAGGTACTTCGTGAGAGAAGCGACGTTTTCCGCTAAGTCCATAGGATTCGTATGTAATGTTGTCATATTCACGAAGAATACGAGAACCACTGGTAGCGCGACGAATAATGGCGGTATTTTTATAACCTTCCTGTTTACAGCGAAGGGTAAGATAATCTGGCCAATCCTGTGCAGTAATAGAATCGCCGTAACATACAATCGTACGATTTTCTGTAGATGTATAGACAGATACATTACTAAGAAAATAGTTGTAACTTGTTTTTCTGGATACGTTGATAGGGAATTCTTCGATTTCGGAATAATCACCTACCGCATACTGACCGCCAGAGAGTGGTCCACTAGTATAAACTACAGAGCGCATCTGGGTGTATGTTTTTAAATAAAAACTTACCTTGAAGAAATATCCAGCTTTGATTTCGCATTCGATAGGGTCTGAAACAAGATTTTCTCCAGCAGGAATAATACATTGTGTGTTCCCATTATTAAATGTTACTGGATAGAATTTTCCTGCTACAAGAATGGTAGTTTTTTCTATACAAATAGCATCTGTTCCGCAATAATTATCAAAAGTGAGACGTACAGCGTCACCATCTAATGCAGAATAGATAGGATAGCGAAGAGTGATATTTTTTCCATAGCTTTCCGGTCTGTTTTCACCAATGGATACGGCGTTTCCCCAGACAGAAGCCCAATGTAATTTAGAGGATTCTTTCATATTTTTATATGTCCTTTCCTTTTATCAGTTCAAATATACGATAAATTCAAGAAAATTACTAGTAAATTTCAATATTTTGTTGTTCTTTTGGAAAGAAATTGATATAATCACTAGAGTAAAAATTTTTTACGAGGTGAAAAATATGAATGATAAACTAAAGATGGCAAAAGACAAAGTGATAGATGTTGTAAAAAAAGTGTTTACTTATTTTAAAACAAATATGATGGCTACAGCAGTTCTTGGTTTTGCAGTTGTTTCCTTAATTCTTATTTTGGTTGCGATGCTTGCCTTAAATGAATTTGTTGTGTCAGTTTGTGTGCTTATTATTTTAGAAGCGGGAATGGCAGCATTTTTACATAAAGCAGAAATTTGGAAACATGGTATTATGCTGGCAGCTCAGGTTGTTGCAGGTATCATAATAAAAAGAATTCCACTGGTAATTATTTGTGTCATTGCTTATGTGGCTGCTACAGTTGCATTGCAGTTTATGACAAAGAAAGAAGAAACCAGTCCTAAAGCATAGTCTTTAGGACTTTTCCTTTTTATGATACAACGAAAAAGGGAGTATATATGAATAAGCAAAATTATCATATAAAGATGCTGCAAATGATAGAGGAATATTGTGACGAGAATAAAGTTCCAAAATTACTTTTGCATAGTTGTTGTGCACCTTGTAGTTCCTATTGTTTGGAACTGTTATCACAACATTTTGAGATTACAGTATTTTATTATAATCCCAATATTTATCCACCAGAAGAATATGCCATGCGAGTAGAGGAGCAGGATCGTTTTATTCATGAGTTTCCAGCAAAACATCCCATTACTTTTGTGGAAGGCTCTTATGATACTGCTAAATTCTATGAGATGGCAAAAGGAATGGAAGATGTAAAAGAAGGTGGAGAACGATGTTTTGCATGTTATGAACTGCGACTTCGTGAATCGGCAGAATATGCGAAAGAAAATGGATTTGATTTTTTTACCACAACACTTTCCATCAGTCCATTAAAAAATGCAGCAAAGTTAAATGAGATTGGTGAAAACCTAGAAAAAGAATATGGCATCAAATACCTATATTCGGATTTCAAAAAACAAAATGGATATAAACGTTCTACAGAGATTTCTAATGAATATGACATGTATCGCCAGTACTATTGTGGATGCGTGTATTCAAAGAAGCAACGTGATGATGAAATCGCCATGAAAGAGCGTGAAAATGAATAATGGCATGGCAGTTTGCTATGAGAAAGAGAGGAATAGAGTATGGCACAGTTATGGGGCGGACGTTTCACAAAAGAAACTGATAAATTGGTTTATAACTTTAATGCGTCCATTTCCTTTGACCAGAAATTTTATGAAGAGGATATAGAGGGAAGTATTGCACATGTTACCATGCTTGCGGCAGTTGGCATTTTAACAGAGCAGGAAAAAGAAGATATCATTCGTACACTTAAAGAGATTAAAGCAGAAGTGGAAGCTGGTACTTTAGAAATTACAGATGAATACGAAGATATTCACAGTTTCGTAGAGGCAAACCTGATTGATAGACTTGGGGATACTGGTAAAAAACTTCACACAGGTAGAAGCCGTAACGACCAGGTTGCTTTGGATATGCGTCTTTATACTAGAAAACAGGTGGCTGCTGTAGATGCAGAATTAGAAGATATGCTTCAGACAATTCTTCAGATTATGAGAGAAAATACTCAGACGATTATGCCTGGATTTACACATCTACAGAAAGCGCAGCCTATTACTTTGGCTCATCATATGGGTGCATATTTTGAAATGTTCAAGCGTGATAGACAGCGTCTCTATGATATTTATGAAAGAATGAATTATTGTCCACTTGGTTCTGGGGCTTTGGCAGGAACCACTTATCCATTGGATCGAAACATGACCGCAGAACTTTTAGGTTTCTATGGTCCTACCTTAAATAGTATGGATGGTGTTTCTGACAGAGATTATTTGATCGAATTTTTAGCTGCATTATCTACCATTATGATGCATCTTAGCCGTTTTTCAGAAGAAGTCATCATTTGGAACTCGAATGAATATCAGTTCGTAGAAATTGATGACGCATATAGTACTGGTAGTAGTATTATGCCACAGAAGAAAAATCCAGATATTGCAGAATTAGTTCGTGGTAAAACAGGACGTGTTTATGGTGCGTTGACATCACTTTTAACAACCATGAAGGGTATCCCTCTTGCATATAATAAAGATATGCAGGAAGACAAAGAGCTTTCCTTTGATGCGATGGATACAGCAAAAGGATGTATCGCATTATTTAATGGCATGTTAAAAACTATGAAGTTTAAAAACGAAAACATGCGTAAGAGTGCCAACAATGGATTTACCAATGCAACAGATGCTGCTGACTATTTGGTAAAACATGGTGTACCTTTCCGTGATGCACATGGAATCGTAGGACAGATTGTACTATATTGTATTGATAAAAATATCGCGATTGATGATATGTCATTAGAAGAATTAAAGGCAATCAGTCCTGTATTCGAAGAGGATGTATATGAAGCAATCTCTATGGAGACATGTGTTAACACACGACTTACCATAGGTGCTCCTTCAAAAACAGCCATGGAACAGGTGATTGTATTAGAAGAGGATTATCTTGCAAAAAATCCTGTAATCAAAGCATAAAATAGGTATAAATCAATAAAAGAGAAAATATATTGGTAAAAATATACAAAATATTACGAGAAATGGTGTGAATTTCTAACAACTTGTTCATTGTAATTTCACCTCATTTCAAGTAATATATTTCTAACAAAGACAGTTGTTCGCCACAGACGGACAATGAGACGAGGAGACTAGAATTATGAGCGAAAAATTAAAAGTAGGTATTTTAGGTGGAACAGGAATGGTTGGACAGCGTTTCATCGCATTATTAGAAAATCATCCATGGTTTGAGGTAACAACCATTGCAGCCAGCCCTAGAAGTGCCG
>CAZDAP010000139.1:0-4155 GCA_964503585.1 uncultured Lachnobacterium sp.
AATGTAGAATGTTTTCACCACCAATTCCATTTTTATCTACCCATTATAACAATCGCGATCATAGAAAAATTATGGTGATTGATGGAAAGGTAGCTTTTACTGGTGGTATAAATCTTTGTGATGAATATATTAATGTGGATAGTCCTTGCGGTCATTGGAAGGACGTAGGCATCATGCTAGAAGGTGATGCGGTATATGATTTTACAGTGATGTTTATGCAGATGTGGATTGCCACAGAGAAGAAATCCATTGCAGAGATTTATTTTCCAGATATGCAGCAGTATAAACTGGACGCTACCAAGAATCGAATTGCAGAAGATTTGCAAAATGTTACAACTGTAGTTGAACAACAAGAAAAAGAAGAAAAATATGGTTATGTCATTCCATATGGCGATAGTCCTGTAGATACGGAAAATGTAGGTGAGATGATATATCTCGATATATTAAATCAGGCAAAAAAATATGTGTATATCATGACACCATATTTGATTTTGGATAATGAGATGTTAACAGCCATAACTTTTGCAGCCAAGCGAGGCGTAGATGTGCGTATTATTCTGCCACATATTCCAGATAAGAAAACAGCCTTTGCATTGGCGCAGGCAAATTATAAAGAACTTTTGGCTGCTGGTGTAAAGGTGTATGAATATACACCGGGATTTGTGCATGCGAAAGAGTTTATCAGTGATGATGAGCGTGCGGTTGTTGGTACAGTGAACTTAGACTATCGAAGCCTTTACTGGCACTATGAATGTTCGGCATATTTGTATCAGGTGCCTGCAATTAAGGATATCAAAGAAGATTTCTTGTATACGCAGGAAAAATGTGAGCTGGTTTCACAAGAAAGTATCAAGAAAATTAGTGCATTTTCCAAAGTCATGGCGTACATATTGAAATTGGTAGCACCTTTGATGTAAACCATATAGGAAAATTAGTTAGTGCTCAAAATAGTGTAAATAATGAATAGGCTCTTGCGATACTTGTCGTGAGAGCCTTTTTTAGTTATAATATTGGTAACTGTGAGTTAGGAGGGTATTCATATGGAGTTGCTTACAAAGGCAAATTATTCAGGAGAAGTATCAGAACGTGAGAAAAATAACCTTGAAGTAGCATATAGAGCAGCATGTGAGAGTATGGTTTTATTAAAGAATGAAGGCGTACTTCCACTTAAAACAAAGAAAGTTGCTCTTTATGGACCGGGTGTTACCAGAACTATAAAAGGTGGAACTGGTTCTGGAGAAGTAAATGAAAGACACAGCGTTACCATTTTAGAAGGTATGGAAAATCGTGGTTTTGAAGTTACCACTAAGCAGTGGACTCAGGATTATGAGAGAGACTACGAGGCGGGAGAAATTGCTCATAAAAAAGCCCAGAGAGATATTGTGAAGCTTTTGAAATCAAAATCCTTTATGGAAATGATGTTGAAAGGCTATACACCACCTGCGGGAAGAGCTATTACCGAAAAAGATATTGCAGACAGCGATACAGATACCGCGATTTATGTGCTTAGTCGTCAGGCTGGTGAAGGTGGCGATAGAAAGGCAGAAAAAGGGGATTTGTTTATCACAGATGAAGAAAGAACTGCCATTGAAACCTGTGTAGCGAAATACAAAAATTTTGTATTAGTTATTAACAGTGGATGTTCTATCGATATGTCATTTGTCGACGAAATTCCTGGTATTGGAGCAATTCTTTTTATTTGTCAGTTGGGTACAGAAGGTGGAAATGCTTTTGCAGATGTAATTTCTGGTAAGGTC
Organism: uncultured Lachnobacterium sp.; assembly: GCA_964503585.1. Classification (GTDB taxonomy): domain Bacteria; phylum Bacillota; class Clostridia; order Lachnospirales; family Lachnospiraceae; genus Roseburia. Next base: position 1,758 of record CAZDAP010000139.1, read on the forward strand.
ACTCCTTCGGGGAAATTAGCAGATACCTGGGCAAAGAAATATGCGGATGTTCCATTTCATGATGAATATAGTTATTTGAATGGAAATGTAGAAGATGAATATTACAAAGAGGGTATCTATGTAGGTTATCGCTATTTTGATAGTTTTGATGTAGAGCCATGCTATCCATTCGGATATGGTCTTAGTTATACGGATTTTTCTGTTTTTAGTGCAGGTGTTTCTGTAGACGGGACAAAAGTTAACGTGGATGCAGCAATTACAAATATTGGAGCAAATTATAGTGGAAAAGAAGTGGCACAGGTTTATCTTAGTGCGCCAGCTGGAAAACTTCATAAAGAGTATCAGAGTTTGGTAGCCTTTGGTAAGACAAAGGTGCTTGCACCTGCTGAAACTGAAACTTTGCATATGAGTTTTGATATGACAGAATTTGCAAGTTATGATGAGGAAAGAGCAAGTTATGTTTTAGAAGCAGGAGAATATATTTTAAGACTTGGTAATTCTTCTAGAAATACAGTTCCAGTGGCTGTGATTACTTTGGATGAAGAAGTAATTGTTTCTACTCATTGTCATATTTGTCCAGTAACAGAACCAATCGAAGAGTTAAAGTCAGAGAATCGTAAGGCAGAAGTTGTGAATCCAGGAATCCCTCGTTTAGCGCTTAAGGCGGCAGATTTTGTAACGGTGAATTATACTTATCAAAATCCAGAAGTTTATAGTGATGAACGTGTAGACAAGTTCATGAATACATTAACTTTGAAAGAAATGGTAGAAATTGTAGTTGGTATTGGCATGTTTGGTGGAGAAACCAGATTTAATATGCCGGGTTCTGTAGGAAATACTACTTCTAAATTCTGGGATAGAGGGTTGGCGAACGTAACTCTTTGTGATGGGCCAGCTGGTCTTCGTATTACCAAACGTTCTGTTGTACAGAAGGATGGCACTTTAAAACCAGTAGAACTTCCAATTTCTGTGTTTGAAATGTTCCCAGAGTTCATACAGGGATTTTTAAAGGCAGATCCAGATAAAGGAACGGTGGTTTACCAGTATACGACTGCATTTCCTGTAACAGCTGCATTGGCACAGATGTGGAATACAGAGATGTTAGAAGAAGTTGGAAAAGCTATTTTTGTGGAAATGAAGGAATATGGCTGTACGTTCTGGTTAGCACCAGCAGTTAATATTCATAGAAATCCTCTTTGTGGACGAAATTTTGAATATGTGTCAGAAGATCCATTCTTAACTGGAGAGGTGGCAGCAGCCCTTACAAAAGGAATTCAGCAGGAAGAGGGATATTACGCTACTGTAAAACATTTTGCGTGTAACAATATGGAAGATAATCGTAACAAGGTTTCTAGTAATCTTACAGAACGTACCCTTCGTGAAATTTATCTTCGTGGCTTTGAGCGTGCTGTACGAAAAGGAAATGCAAAAGCGATTATGACTTCTTATAATCGTGTGAATAAAGTGTATGCGCCAAATAGTCATGACCTTTGTACGAAGGTGCTTCGAAATGAATGGGGATTTGATGGTGTGGTTATGACAGACTGGTTCTCAACAAATAAGAACTTAGGAAATAATGCCCTTGCAATGAGAGCTGGTAACGATTTGATTATGCCAGGAGGAGCAAATTATAAGAAAGAGATCTTAGCAGGTGTAAAATCTGGAATGATTTCAGAAAAAGATGTCAGAAGATGTTGTGCCAATGTAGTTCGTGCTATTATGAATAGCGCTACACAGAAGGAATACATTGACAAGAAATAAAGTAAGGGACTAAAATAGAAGGTAATATAGAATGCGTTGATAAAGGAGGGGATAGAATGGGGGAAAATGATATCAGATATTTGAAATGCTTGGCGAAGCGTTATCCGACCATTGCGGATACTGCAACTGAGATTATCAATTTAAAATCGATTCTTAATCTTCCAAAGGGAACGGAGCATTTCATTACAGATATACATGGTGAATATGCACAGTTCCAGCATATTATCAAAAATGCGTCTGGTGCAATTAAGCAGAAAATAGAAGAAGAATTTGGGAATACAATTAGTGAAAAAGAAAAACGTACATTGGCGACTCTCATTTACTACCCAAAGGAGAAACTGTCTCAGATTATTGAAACCGAAAAATATATTGATGACTGGTATTCGGTAAATCTTTATCGTTTGGTATGTATTTGTAAGAGAACTTCTTCTAAATACAGCCGTTCAAAAGTGCGAAAAGCGTTACCAAAGGAGTTTGCTTATATTATCGAAGAATTACTGATTGGACGCCAGGATATGGTGGATCAGGAAGACTATTATTTTGAGATTATCCATTCGGTTATTTGTACTGGAAGAGCTGCGGATTTGGTAGTGGCACTTTGTGATTTGATTCGCCATTTAATCGTAGATCATCTGCA
>CAZDAP010000140.1:0-4129 GCA_964503585.1 uncultured Lachnobacterium sp.
GAAGTTATCGTTCAGCACTATTTAGTAGATTTCCAAATGGCAGAATTTATGAAGAGACAGTCTACAGAAGTAGATGAGATTACATACGAGGATATTATGAGTATTCCTCATAAAATTCCTTCTACAGAATTGTGGGACTTGGTGGCTTCTACAGTGGAAAAAATCGCTACAGAGGTAGCAGAGAAGATTCGTGAATTGAATGGTAATAAATCGGTAAGTGCCTGCTTTATTGTAGGTGGAGGCGGAAAAATCCATGGTTTCACAGAAGTGTTGGCAGAGAAACTGGATATTCCAAAAGAGCGTGTAGCACTCCGTGGTGAAGAAGTATTAAAAGAAGTTACTTTTGAACAGGAAGATATTAAAAAGGATCCTCTCTTGGTTACTCCTATTGGTATCTGCATGAATTACTATGAACAGAGAAATAACTTTATCATGGTTCGTTTTAATGGAGAACGCTTGAAATTATATGATAACAGTCATTTAACAATTGTGGACGCAGCAATGGCAGCTGAGTTCCCAAATGAACAGATTTTCCCTAAACGCGGGAAAGCAATCAACTTTACGGTAAATGGTTCTAGCCGTATTGCAAGAGGAGAAGCAGGAGAGGCTGCCGTGATTACAATGAATGGCAAACCTGCAAATATCAATACTCCACTGGAACCAAATTGTGAAATCGTAATTGAACCATCTACATCAGGAAGTGATGCAGTATACACGGTTAGTCAGCTTGACGAATATAGTAGTTCGACAGTTGGTTTTGTAGTGAACGGCAAAATGATTAACTGTCCGAAATTTGTTCAGGTAAATGGTAGTTTAGAGCCTGGTTCCTATGAGATTCAAGAAGGTGACCAAATCGAAACTAGAAATTTTTATACCGTAGGTCAGGTTGCTGAATTTATGGATGTGGAAATTGATACAGATAAGGAAATTTTAGTAAATAACAGAGAAGCAGATTTTGATACATTGGTATATGATAACTTCTCAATTGAGTGGACGGTACTTTCTTTTGGTGTAGCAGATGAACCTGAAAAGCAGACATATAAGCCTGTTCCAGAAGAGATTGCATCTGGAGAAAGTTATACCGCTTACGAAGCAGTAGCAGAGGAATCGTTGGAAGAAGATGCATATGTAGATGAAGGTGCAGTTGTATCCAATGCTTTATTCAATGAAGAAACTGTGTTGCCAAATAACATGTCGGCACAAACTGTTTCACAGGTGGAAACACCTTCTTCCACAGGAGTGGAAATCATCGTATTTGTCAATGGGGAACCAGTTCCTATGACAGGGAAAGATGAATATATTTTTGTAGATATTTTTGACAGAATCACTTTTGATTTGAATGCAGGAAGAGGTCGTGCCATTGCAACGATTTTAAATGGTCGCGATGCATTATTTACAGAAAAACTGCATCATGGAGATAAAGTGGAACTGTATTGGAAAGAGAAATAAAGTATGTTAGAATTGTGTGCGATTGCAAGTGGCAGCAGTGGTAACTGTATATGCGTGGGTGATGACAACACCCACGTACTTATTGATGCAGGTATTAGCGGCAAACGTATCGAAAATGGATTAAATGAATTCGATTTAAAGGCAAATGAGATGCAGGGGATTTTAGTAACCCACGAACATATTGATCATATTGCTGGTATCGGCGTTTTAGCCAGACGTTACGGGATACCTATTTATTCAACGGAAGGTACCATTCGTGCCATCAAACAATCAAAATCGGTAGGTAAAATAGATGAAAGTTTGTTTCAGGTGATTACTCCTGGAAAGAGATTTTCCATTGGAGACTTGATTTTCAAGCCAATCTCTATTTCACATGATGCAGCTGATCCAGTTGCATATAAAGTTACAAATGACAACAAGACGGTAGCTGTAGTTACGGATTTGGGAAATTATAATCAAGCAATAGTTGACGAATTGCAGGGTCTTGATGCATTATTATTAGAAGCCAATCATGATATAAAGATGCTGCAGATGGGACCATATCCTTATCCTTTAAAGCAGCGTATCTTGGGAGACAGAGGACATTTGTCCAATGAGAGAAGTGGACAGTTTCTTAGTGAGCTTCTTCATGATCATTTTGGCACAGTTATGCTGGGACATCTCAGCAAAGAAAATAATTATGAAGAACTTGCATATGAAGCGGTTCGTTTGGAAGTGACCCTGGGAGACAATCCATATAAAGCAGAGGATTTTCCTATGATGGTTGCGAGAAGAGATACCGTTTCAGATAGAATACGAGTTTAGTTAGGAGAGTATTATGGAAAACAAGAAAGTAATTATTACAGTTTTAGGTAAAGATACCGTAGGTATTATTGCAAAGGTTTGTACATACCTCGCTGAAAATGGAATTAATATTCTTGATATTTCACAGACGATCGTGTCTGGATATTTCAATATGATGATGATTGTAGATTTATCAAAATCAGAAAAACAGTTTGCAGAAATTTCTAGTGATTTGGAAAATGTAGGACAGGATCTTGGGGTTTCTGTGAAATGCCAGCGTGAAGAAATCTTCGAAATGATGCACCGTATTTAAGGTGTTTTGGCATTTGAATTTGTGATAAAGGAGAATCAACATGATTAGTAACTGGGAAGTAATCGAAACCAATCACATGATTGAGAAAGAAAATCTCGATGTGCGTACCATCACCATTGGTATCAGCCTTTTAGATTGTATCGATTCTGATTTGAATAAGTTAAATGAAAATATTTATAATAAAATAACTACGGTTGCAAAGGATTTGGTAAAGGTTGGACAGGAAATCGAAAAGGATTATTGTATTCCAATCGTAAATAAACGTATTTCTGTAACACCGATCGCTTTGGTTGGTGGTGCAGCATGTAAAACACCAGAAGACTTTGTTACTATCGCGAAAACATTAGATAGAGCCGCTCATACGGTAGGTGTGAACTTTATCGGTGGATATTCTGCTTTGGTTTCAAAGGGTATGACACCAGCAGAAGAGAATCTTATCCGTTCGATTCCACAGGCACTTGCTTCTACAGAACTGGTATGTAGTTCTGTAAATGTTGGATCAACCAAAACTGGTATCAATATGGATGCAGTTCGCCTTATCGGTGAAATGATTAAAGAAACAGCGGAATTAACCAAAGAAAATGATTCCCTTGGTTGTGCAAAATTCGTAGTATTCTGTAATGCTCCAGATGATAACCCATTTATGGCAGGTGCATTCCACGGTGTAACAGAAGCAGACGCCATTATCAATGTAGGTGTTTCTGGACCTGGTGTAGTAAAAACAGCCCTTGAAAAAGTACGTGGGGAAAGTTTTGAAGTACTTTGTGAGACGATTAAGAAAACAGCATTTAAGGTAACCCGTGTAGGACAGCTTGTTGCAAAAGAAGCATCTAAGAAACTTGGAATTCCATTTGGTATTATCGACCTTTCTCTTGCTCCAACGCCAGCAGTAGGTGATAGTGTAGCAGATATTCTCTGTGAAATTGGGTTGGAATATGCTGGTGCTCCTGGTACAACAGCAGCCCTTGCACTTTTAAATGATCAGGTAAAGAAGGGCGGTATCATGGCATCTTCTTATGTAGGTGGACTGAGTGGTGCATTTATTCCTGTCAGCGAAGATCAGGGTATGATTGATGCAGTAGTAGCTGGTGCTCTTACCCTTGAAAAATTAGAAGCGATGACCTGTGTATGTTCCGTAGGTCTTGATATGATTGCGATTCCTGGTGATACAAAGGCAACTACCATATCCGGTATCATTGCAGATGAAATGGCGATTGGTATGATTAACCAGAAAACAACCGCTGTACGTGTCATTCCAGTTATTGGAAAAGGCGTAGGTGAAGTGGTAGAATTTGGTGGATTGCTTGGTTATGCTCCAGTAATGCCAGTGAACCAGTTCTCTTGTGATGATTTTGTCAACAGAAAAGGTAGAATTCCTGCACCTGTACATTCTTTTAAGAACTAAAGATTTATGAACAGCTATATTTTAGAATGTTGTGTCGACAGTGTAGAGTCAGCGATAAATGCCGCAAAAGGTGGGGCATCACGCTTAGAATTATGTTCTAACTTAGTCATAGGAGGAACCACACCAGATGTTGCTCTTGTAAAAGAGATAAGAAAATATACGGATATTCGTATACATGC
>CAZDAP010000141.1:0-4123 GCA_964503585.1 uncultured Lachnobacterium sp.
TAAGAAAATCTATATATCCTCATAAAGAGTCTGAAAGTATACCGTAGGGCGTTCTCTTTCTTACTTTTTCTATAGAACTTTTCTGGGCAAAATGCGTAATTAGATATATAATACATCGCGCGTTTATTTTCCTGCTACAAAAGTGAGAAAAAGTAGCCCGCATCCTTGAACGAACGATTTAAAAAGAGAAAAGTTTCTAGAAAGCGTAATCTATCTAGCCATCGCCTCGATGATCTCACCTACATACATCGTATGCATATCTTCATCACCATAAAACTTTGGCATAATGGATTTGTCTAATAAAGTATCTTTATCCATTGGCACAGCAGCCATCTTACGGCATAGAAATACCAGATTCGCTTCATCTGGATAAGGAATGCTGTGACGGAATGCAGGTGTCAGACCTGCTTTTTCGAATTTGTTTTCGTCACGTCCCGAGTTAGCACCACAGTAAGAGAGTGCAGAACGATATTCCTCATCAAAGAAGGAGAGAGAGAAAAATTCTCCACTATCCATAAATTCTTTTGTGTATCTAGAATCTCTAACAAAAACATATACCACGTTTTTGTTCCAGATAACGCCAACACCACCCCAACTAACGGTCATAGTGTTACACTTATTTTTTGTGCCAGCAGTAAGTAAAGCCCATTCTTTTCCGATTTTTGTAAATGGATTTATTTCTAATAAATCCATTGGATATGGTTGAAATGTATGCATAATAAAAACTCCCTTTTTGTTTTTAAATCTTTAAATATTATAGCAAAGAAATGTTAAAGTGTGCAATTATTTATTGAAGTGGCAGAAAGAAACTAAGTTCTGTAAAAAGAACTTCTGCCCAAGCATGAATCTGTGTTGAAATAGTCACTCCCTTAAACGGGGTCAGAATAAATGGATATAAAAACCAGATAAAGTGAAGTGGAGTGATTTTTTTCAGTTCTTCTTTTAAAGCATCAAAATGATTATGCATTGTCTGGTCATGTAAAGTAAGTCCTAGAATCAGTATGCCAATATAGTAAAAGAAGAGATTAAAAATATATACGCCAAAATCCGTTTTGCATAAAAACAAAGGAATCATACTAGCACCGCCCAAAAGACATGCCAGATAAAGAAAACGCATTTTTGGTGTAGACTCTTTGTTTTGAACAAGTTGTACAAAAAAGCGTAGACCATAATATATATAAGGTGCAAACAACAGGCAGAATATTGGGAAATCCTGTGCGTTGTCCTGACGGTATTCTGCTATCAGAGGGGCAAGATCCATGCCTAAAATATCATGCTTTATAATAATTGGATTATAGGTCAAACCATCTTGAGATAAGGCCTTTGCAGCTATTTTAAGTTCCTCTGCAATCAGTTCAAGGTCGCCATTATATTGGCTATGATATGTAAAGTAAATAAACAACGAAATTGTAGAAGAAAGGAACAAAACCAATACAATAAGATGTTTTAGTTTGGTTCTATTTTTCTCCGCAAAACAAATTTTATACAACAATAGAACAAGAATAAGACTGGTATTCGTAAATAAAAAATCTTCATGAATACACATACCAATCATACCAAGAGGAATAATCAGCCATTCTAATTTTTCGGTAAGTATCAAACTTAAAGAAAGCACCATAATAAGGGTGAAATATAGGTAGACAGAACCAAAGTTTTTACTGCCCATGAACATTGGAAATGCAAAAATAGAAAGAAAAACCAGCAAGTGTTTTAGATTGCGTTTGTTTTCTTCGGAGCAGTAATGCAGACATATTCCATAAAAAAGAAATAGAACCAAAAAGTAAATAAGTGTTACGGCTCCACAAAAATTAAACACAGCCATATGGTTCTGCATTTCCCAAGGAACACGTTCACTAACATATCGATAAAGCGTACCCAAAAATCCCTGTGAAACAAAACCATAATCGTAATTCATAGCATACAGGGTAGTAGTATAGGTAGACATATATTCTCTGGAATAGCGAATAAGGCTTGCAAGGGCAAAAACAGCTAATGCAGGCAGAAACCATATATCCTTTTTTGGTGTTTTCAATTCAGGCATAGCCATTTCTCCTTATCCTAAAATATGTAACCAGTAAGTATCCAGATAGTTGGATATTAAACGCAAAATACGATTGATATGAATATCATACAGCGGAACAATTGTTGAGATATACACAAGCAATAGAGCAGAATAAGAATATCTGCTTTGAATATCATTCATTAAAAGTTGCAGTTGTTCCGTAACAATTTTATCTTTAAATGCACACAACACCAGCACAACCAAAGAAAAGTATGCAATACCTGCGTAAATCCAACGACCATAATCAATTTTTAAAATATAACAAGGAAGTATTGTTGCAGAACAAATTGGTAATAGGGCATATAAAACTTTGTCTGCAGTTATTTCAGCTGCTTTAATAATATTTTTAAAGAGACGTATTCCTAAAATAATATATGGCAACATAAACAAACAAAAAACTGGAAGTTCAATAAAGTTATAAATGTGTTGAGGCCATTCCTGGTCCCATGGATCAATTCCTAAAATTTCATGAGTAATGAGAGTTTCATACACATCTCCTTCTGGACCTAGTTGAGCAGCTAACGCCATAATCGATTCAGCCGCTTCCTCACCACTTACATGACTAAAAAAGTTAAAATACAAAAACAATACGGATACAGAAAGGAAACTAATACCTAGTATACATAGATATTTGATACGTCTTTTTCCTGTAGTACGAAAAATCTGATAAATAAGTGGATACATAAATATGTTATAGAATAAAAATACGTATCCTTGGTGAATCATAACACATGCAATGGAAAGTGGAATAACAATCCACTCAAATTTTTCGTGAACGATAGCAAAAAGTCCTACAAATGTTAAGAACATCATATAAATATCTGGTCTGCCAAGATTTCGATTGGAATAGTACATGGAAACAAAAAACATAGCAAAATAGATAATTATGTATTGAATATTGGTTAGATATTTGGTTTGACATTTTCTTAAAATACAATACATCAGAATGAGAAAACAAATCATAATGATAGTTGTAGCAATAAGAGTAATATTCACTACACTTTCGTAATTCAAAATATCGTAAGGCAGAATATTATTCAAAATTAGATATAGTGTACCAAGCAAGCCTCTGGAAATGAAACCGTAAGAATAATTAAAGGCAAGGATGGTTGTATTATATCTTCCCACATGTTGTGTATAGTAAGTTAAAAATAGAACAAAACAAACGAGAATAAGAGTAAGCATAAATTTCCCGATGCTTTGTTGTTTTTCTTTATTTTCTAACATGAATTTTCCTCTCAAAAGGTTTTCATAAATTACCTTATTATATAACATTTTCATATAAATGTAAACGAACACCCAACTCATGCATATTATAAGAGGAAGAAGAATATGAGGAAATTTTATGAGTTTATATCAAAAGAATGCAAAAGAAAAAATGTGGAATCAAGACCTTCGAACCATGCAGGATAATATTGATGAAGGCCAACTTCGTATTCGAGTAACCAATCAGGAAAACGGAGGACCTGTTTCAGATGCAAAAGTTATCATTACTTATACAGGGGGTCCGCAGGACACCATTGAAGAATTAACAACGGATACTTCCGGTGTAATTCAGCCAGTAACACTTCGAACACCTCCCCTAGAATATTCTATGCAGCCACAGGACAGAATGCCCTATGCAGAATATTCAATTATTGTGCAGGCAGAAGGATTTCGTGAATTAGAAATTTCTGGTATTGAGTTAATGTCAGGGCAGTTATCCGAACAGCCAGTGCAGATGGAGGCCTTGGATGCTCCTAGACCTGCACAGAATAATATTTCTATTGGCCCTCACACACTTTATGGGGACTATCCACCAAAAATTCCGGAAGAAGAAGTAAAAACAGTAACAGAAACTGGAGAAATTGTACTTAGCCGTGTGGTGATTCCAGAATATGTCGTTGTACATGATGGTCCTCCAGGTGACCCTTCTGCTAAGGATTATTATGTACGTTATCGTGACTATATAAAAAATGTAGCATCCAGTGAAATATATGCTACTTGGCCAGATGCTACCATTCGAGCCAATGTTTTAGCAATTATGTCCTTTACATTGAATCGCGTGTATACGGAATGGTA
>CAZDAP010000142.1:0-4034 GCA_964503585.1 uncultured Lachnobacterium sp.
AGTACTGAATTGCTTCCCCAAAGAACATTACAAAGGCTTTTACAAAAATGCCATCATAGACATCCAACATATCTTCTTTTAAGAATGCATCTCCATCCTCATCACGGCTGTAATGAAGTACTACATGGCTATGAGGATTGGTACGATATTCTAAAAACACCTTATCATACAAGTGGTATTTTAATACCAATTCTGGAGATAAACGTTTATAAAATGCAAAATGCATATTTCTTCTCGTGTATTCCCCTAACAGTTCATCTTCAATTGCTAACTGTCGTTCTGAAATATGGGAAAGGTCTGCATAATAACGCAAAAGTGCTAATTTACATGCATCATTCAATTCCAAATTATATATGTATCTTGCTTCTAATAATTCAAATATATCATCATCAATTCTTTGTTTTTCTACAAAATAACGATGGGCCAAATCACTGATATATGCCAGTGTGATAAAGTCCTTGCCACCTGCTTCATAGAAATAAACAAATACTGGCATACCATCCAATACCATGTAATCCGCATACATCATCTGTACCAGTATACGTTCCGAAATATCAAAACGATCAATATCAAAATTCTTTGCCGCAAACCAAATATCCAGCAGTTCTTCCGTAGGTCCATTGTAATACTGACAGAGATACATTAACATCTTGTCATTAAACTTTTTCGCACGGAATGCTGTAATAATCAAATCTGTCAAAAATTCATCTTCTTCATACTGCATCTGCGTAATCATATAACTGGCCAGTGCTACTTTTGCCGCAGAACCAATCTGATCAATACCGTATTCTTCTATTTTTTCGTAAGCAAAATCAAATAGATGATTATCCACCGCCAATTCAATTGCAAATTTTCTAGAAGCATCATCCAATTTGCGATAATCTGCTTTTTCTATATATTCTTCTACCATCGCATCATGTGCATGTATCTGATAGAATCTTAAAATCTCTGGAAGCAGACGAGCCTTGTACTCACCACTAATTGCATCCGAAAACATAATTGGCTGAAAACGCTCTTTATCTTCTTTCTCGAAGGTAAAATAATTCTGTCTCTTATCAAAATATGCAATCAGATATGGCAACTGATTTGGTGCAAGTTCCATACATTTTTGCAGGTATTTCTGAGCATCCATCAGATTTTCTAAATGGTAACTGATACTTCCAGAATACCGCTGTCCTTTTTCATCCTCAAACACTATCACATATTCATCGGTGTATAACTGAAAATAAGCGGTCTTGTCCACAATTGGAACTATCTGTGGTTCCTTCATCTGTCTCTGATAAACAATGGCTCTTACCATCCTTTCTTCAAAAACAGATAATTTATGTGTAAAGATAATGTGTGATAAGGATTTTGCCATTTCCTCATTAATCACACCAAAATCTAACATATCATCATAAACAACTGCCAAATTATCATCCATATGCCCTGCTAAAATCTGTTCCATAGCAAATTTGCCCATAGTACGACAGTATTTCTGATATACCTCCGGACAGGACTTCTTTGAAGCAATAATATTATTATAAAGCACTGCCATTTTCTTATATGGCAGACCACATTCATACTGGAAGTACATCTGAATAATCTTTGGAACAGGCTCTACACGTCTTTCGTCCATAGACAAAAGATATGCTTCATACAGACTTGTAATACGCAGTTCTAATTCAATTCCCAATGCATACCACTTGTGATACTTAAAACCATATTGCTGCCCTTTAATCAGATAACTACAAATCACACCTACATACTCTGGTTTTGGATTTGCCTCATAAGCAGCGCACATAATCTCGTAAAGCACTGGACTAAAGTTCTTCTCTGTCTCCATAATCTGGAATACCTGAATGGCAATATCCTTTGTAATGGCACGATGGCGTATCGCCCAACGAAGAAGACGTACCTCAAATGGTCCTAATTTTGTTAAAAGATAAGGGTCCTGCCAAATTAAATAAAAAGCTTCCACATAAAGGTAAGGAGAAGAACTTTTCTTCATTACCCAATACTCGATATCCTTTAATTTCAATGCATTATTTCCCACATACTGTTCCTGTAAAAAGGTCAGTACCCAGAATAACATCACAGAATCCGGATTTTCGTGGAAAATAGCCTCGATTTCTTTTGTAAGCTTGTCTACATAACTTGGCTCGCGTTCAATAAGCGTCATGATATAAAGATAATAACCCCAAACTGGCGATTTTCTATCAATCCATTCTCTCTTGAATTCGTCTAAAATCCACTCTGCTTCTTGTCTCTGACGATTGATAATTAAGCACTGTGCTTTCATAAGCTGGTGCATTGGTTCATCTGGCTCCAACGCATGCAGACGTGTCAAAATATCAATGGTTTCATTTGCCCAAGCACCCGTTACAATACGTTTCAATCTATAAGCCTGATACAGTTCCATAACCCCTGCCAGATATTCTTTTTTCTGTAGGCCTTCTGGCAATTCATCGGGCTCTTTCTTTTCTTCTAAGGATGCTTCTATCTGAACTACTACAGTTTCATAAACACTGGACAACTGAATCGCAGCAAAATTTTTGCCCTGGTGAAGTTTGTCTGGGTCTATGAAAAAATGAAATGTATATGTACTTCCGATAAAATCTTCGGAACGAATAATCTTCTTATCTAACTGTACAAACTCCGCATCAGAAGATGCCGTAATCTCAATGTATCCCCAATTATCTTTTTTTATTTCTAAAGATTCTTTTGTGGTATCATTTACACCATAAAATTCATAATTTAATTGATCTGTACGGAAATTTATTTTTTCTTTCTTTCGAATCCCAATCAAGAATTCTTCTACATTCTGGTTGGATGGTTTCGCAGCAATCATACCACGATAAATCATGCCTTCCTTTACTTCATTTGGCTTTAAAATATTAGAAAAACTCTTGTGGTAAAACAACTGGAATGCCTCACTCCAGTTTGCCTTCGCTAAGCAGGAGAAGTCATATAGATTCTTAATTGGTCCAATAGATGTTTCTGCGTATTTCTTAGAAATAGACGCACAAAAAGAAAGACTGATTTCATTCTGGTTACAAACGATTACAAAATCGCCTTTTTCTGTCAGCCCTTCACTTAAACCATTTGTATGAAATTGATAACGAATCCGCACCTTCTCATCCTCAAACTGTGGATTAAGCACTTTCATGCGAGGATTGGTCACATACACAAGACCGCGAATCTTGGTGGATGTGGTGGTTTCGATGGTAAATTCTCCTTCGTATACCTCACCTTCATATACCTCAAAAGAAATCTCTTCCTCAGATAAGACGAGTTGTGGTTTCGCGTATTCGAATTTGCCTCTGGCCAGTTGCTTAATTCGCTTACGCACTTATTTCACCTGCTTTTCTTCGATACTACATAGTTAGGCTAATTATAAACTATTTTTTATATATTGGCAAATTTTATTTAAGGTATTCTAAATAATACGAAAAGAGGATGTTTATATATGGATATCGCACACGCTTGCGCTCTGATGTCACGTAACGGTACTAAGCTCGCAGCGCTCCTATGGAGCACTGCTTGCTAAGTGCCGACGCTCCTTTAACGTGCTGAAAGATATTCATGAATACCAGCTGCAGCTGCTTTACCTGCACCCATAGCAAGGATTACTGTAGCAGCGCCAGTTACTGCGTCACCACCAGCGTAAACGCCTTCTTTGGATGTAGCACCTGTTTCTTCTTCTGCTACGATACACTTCCATTTATTGATCTCTAATCCTTCTGTTGTAGAAGAAATAAGTGGGTTTGGAGATGTACCAAGTGACATGATTACAGTATCACATTCGATTTCGTATTCAGAACCTGGAATTTCTACTGGACGACGACGGCCAGATGCATCTGGTTCACCAAGTTCCATTTTGATGATACGGATACCTTTTACCCATCCATTTTCATCTACAAGGATTTCGGTTGGATTCTGGAGAAGGTCGAAAATAACACCTTCTTCTTTTGCATGATGTACTTCTTCTACTCGTGCTGGAAGTTCTTCTTCACTACGACGGTAAACGATATGTGTTTCAGCGCCAAGACGAA
>CAZDAP010000143.1:0-3971 GCA_964503585.1 uncultured Lachnobacterium sp.
CTCAGTACAAACAGCAGGATGAAGACGTACTTACATACGCTTTATTCCCACAGGTAGCAACAGACTTCTTCAAATATCGTGAAGCTCAGCAGACAAAAGTAGATGCTAAGATTGCAGATACAGAAAATGGTGCTTACCCAGTATAATTAAAATTAATTAGATCCCACAAATATTTGTGGGGTCTTTTTTTGTCTATTTTTATAGAAAAGATTATGCAAGAAAAATTGCAAAATCTTCTTTGTAAAAGGTTCTAGTTCTGCTATAATTAATTTTATGTAGATTATGAATTTGCGAGGGTGAAATACATATGGCAAATACAAACGATTTATTAAATCGAATCAATAACAAATATAGCAGTATGAGCAAAGGACAAAAACTGTTAGCAACATACATTACAGATAATTATGATAAAGCAGTGTTTTTAACAGCTGCTAAAATGGGAGAAATTGTAGGTGTAAGTGAATCTACTGTAGTACGATTTGCTATGAGTTTGGGATATAAAGGATACCCTGAGTTTCAAAAAGCCTTAGAGGAGTTGGTTCGTAACAAATTAAATTCGGTGCAGCGCATGGAAGTTACCTATGGAAGAATCAGTCAGTCTGCAATTTTAGAAACAGTGATTCAGTCTGATGCAGAAAAATTAAAGAGTACTTTGGAAAAAATTGACCACAATGCTTTTGATTTAGCAGTAGATACGATTTTGGGAGCAAAAAATATCTATATCGTGGGAATCCGTAGCTGTGCTCCACTTGCAAGTTTTCTTTCTTTTTACCTAACACTGATGTTTGATAATGTAAGATTACTGCATACCAACAGTTCCAGTGAAATTTTTGAACAGATGGTTCGCATAGATGGAGATGATGTTATAATTGGAATTAGTTTTCCAAGATACTCTATGCGTACGTTAAAGGCTTTGGAGTTTGCGAATAATCGAAATGCAAAGGTTATTACCATAACGGATAGTATTCATTCACCGATGAATCTGTATTCTTCCTGCAATTTGATTGCAGACAGTGATATGGCTTCTATTGTAGATTCGTTGGTGGCGCCACTTAGTGTCATCAATGCTTTAATCGTAGCGCTTTGCATGAAAAAGCAAAAAGAAGTAGCAAGGACACTAACTACATTAGAAGAAATCTGGGATGAATATCAGGTTTATGATAATGATGAAATTGATGTGATTGACGACTCAATCAAAATTCATTATGCGAAATTAGAGGAAATGGACAATGAGTAAAGTAATCGTTATAGGAGGCGGACCGGCGGGGATGTTTGCAGCATATTTTGCTGCTAAAAATGGACATCAGGTAACGCTTCTAGAGCAAAATGAGAAATTAGGAAAAAAACTTTATATCACTGGTAAGGGCAGATGTAACATTACCAATGCCAGCGATATGGAAGATTTGTTTCATAATGTGTGTAGTAATCAGAAGTTTTTATATAGTGCGTTCTATTCTTATACCAATGATCAAGTAGTTGATTTTTTTGAAAGTTATGGTTTACGCACAAAGGTGGAACGTGGAAATCGTGTATTTCCTGTGTCAGATCATTCTTCAGACGTTATTGCAACTTTGGCAAAGGCGTTGAAAGATGTTGGAGTAGAAGTAAAGTTATACACAAAGGTGTCTAAACTTTTAACAGAAGAATATAAAGATGAAGATGGAAAATCTGTAGTTGCAGATAAGAAAACAGGGAATTTAAAACAAGTTATTTATGGTGTTGTTTTAGAGGATGGAAAGACTTTGAATGCAGATGCAGTTGTTTTGGCAACTGGAGGTATTTCTTACCCATCTACTGGAGCAACTGGTGATGGTTATCGCTTTGCGGAGAAGTTGAATCATAAAATTATTGAGCCAACTCCATCATTGGTTCCTTTTGAAGTGAAAGAAACCTGGGTAACAGAAATGCAGGGACTTGCATTGAAAAATGTAGCAATAACCATAGAACGAGAAGGGAAAAAAATCTACAATGATTTTGGAGAGATGCTTTTTACCCATTTTGGTGTGAGCGGTCCAATGATTTTGTCTGCGAGTGCATCGATTAAACCAGAGTATTTCAAGGATTTTGTTCACGAGTTGAAACTTATCATTGATTTAAAACCAGCTTTAGATAAGGAACAGTTGGACAAGAGAATCTTGAAAGATTTTGAAGAAGCAAAGAATAAGCAATACAAGAATTCAATTCAAAAGTTGTTGCCATCCAAGATGATACCGATTATCATTGAATTAAGCGGTATTGATCCAGATAAAAAAGTAAATGAAATCACCAAAGAAGAACGTATGGCATTGGTAAATCTGTTAAAAGCATTACCAATGACGGTTATCGGACTTCGAGGATGGAATGAAGCAATTATTACCAAGGGCGGTGTTTCTGTAAAACAAGTAAATCCTTCGACAATGGAGTCAAAACTTGTAAATGGACTATATTTTGCAGGAGAACTTTTGGATTTGGATGCAATGACAGGTGGATACAACTTGCAAATTGCCTGGTCAACAGGATATTTAGCAGGAAATAGTATAGAATAAGGAGAAATAAGTATGAGTTTTAATATTGCAATTGATGGACCAGCAGGGGCTGGAAAGAGCACAATCGCAAAACAGTTAGCGAAAGAATTAGGTTTTGTATATGTGGATACAGGAGCCATGTATCGTGCTATGGCTTATTATTTTTTAACAAATAATATTAGTGCAGATGACGAAACATCTATTTCCGCTGCATGTCCAAACGTAAATGTATCTATTACATATGAAGATGGCGTGCAAAATGTTTGGTTAAATGGGGAAAACGTATCTGGTGTTATTCGTCAGGAAGAAGTAGGAAAAATGGCCTCTGCTACCAGTGTTTATCCAGTGGTTCGTACAAAACTAGTAGAATTACAACAGGAATTAGCAAAAACAACAGATGTTATCATGGATGGTCGTGATATTGGAACTGTAGTTTTACCAAATGCAGATGTGAAAATTTATATGACTGCTAGTTCTGCAATCCGTGCAAAACGTCGTTTTGATGAACTTACAGCGAAAGGCGTGGAGTGTGATATAAATGAAATTGAAAAGGATATCATTGAAAGAGATTACCGAGATATGAATCGTGAGACATCTCCACTGAAAAAAGCAGATGATGCAGTAGAATTAGACACCTCGGATTTAGATATTGATGGTGTTGTGAATGCAATGAAAGAAATTATTGAAAAGGCAAGATAACATAGGTAGAAACAATGAATGTAACATTAGCAAAAAGTGCAGGCTTTTGTTTCGGTGTAAAGCGTGCAGTAAATATGGTATATGAAGAAGTAGATAAGGTAAAAGAATCTGGAGAATATGCTCCGATTTATACCTATGGCCCAATTATTCATAATGATGAAGTGGTAAAAGATTTTGCAAGCAAAGGAGTTACTTTGGTAAAAGAACTTTCTGAACTTGCAAATCTGGAAAAAGGAAAAATCATCGTGCGTTCTCATGGCATCAGCCGTGCAGAATATGAAGAAATGGAGCAGTATGGATTTGAAGTTGTAGACGCTACTTGTCCATTTGTGCGTAAAATTCATAGACTAGTGGATGAACATAGTAAATTGGGTGAACACATTATAATTATCGGTAATCCAAAGCATCCAGAGGTTTGTGGTATTCGTGGTTGGGTAAACGGAGATGCTGTTTCCATCATTGAAACGAAAGAAGAAGCTATGAATTTTTCTGAAAATGAGGGTAAAAATGTCTGTATTGTGTCACAAACGACATTTAACTACAATAAATTTCAAGAATTAGTTGAAATCATTGCTAAAAAAGAGTACAATATAATTGTTTTAAACACAATCTGCAATGCAACAGAAGAGCGTCAGACGGAGGCTCGTCAGATTGCAAAGGAAGTTGAGGTTATGATTGTAATAGGGGATAAACATAGTTCCAACACGCAGAAATTGTTTGAAATATGTAATACAGAGTGTGAGAAAACTTACTACATTCAAACGAGTA
>CAZDAP010000144.1:0-3908 GCA_964503585.1 uncultured Lachnobacterium sp.
CTCAGGAAGCTACACAGTCAAAACTTCCAACAGAAGGAACTGTTCTTATCTCTGTTAACAACAAAGATAAAGCAGAAGTTGTTGATATTGCGAAGATGTTCCATGAAGTAGGATTTAATATCGTTGCTACTGGAAATACGCATAAACTTATTTCTGATGCAGGCATTCCTGCTAAGAAAATTAAGAAAGTTAGTGAAGGCGGTCGTCCAAACACATTGGATGCTATTACCAATGGCGACTTCCAGTTGATTATCAACTCACCTGCTGGAAAAGAAGCAATTGCAGACGATAGCTACTTACGTAAAGCTGCTATTAAAGGCAAGATTCCATATATGACTACTATGGCAGCGGCAAAAGCAACCGCAGAAGGAATCCGCCATATTAAAGAAAATGGTAACTCCAAAGTAAAATCTTTACAGGAACTTCACAGCGAAATTCACGATAAATAAGAATTTCTTTTCAGCTGCCACAAATACTATTTGTGGCAGCTAATTTTTTGTACTATTAGGAGGCATTTATTGTGAAAAGACTTAAGAAAAATGAAAATCTATATAAAATAATAGCCCTCGCCTCTGTTTGCGTATGTATTTTGGCAGTTGTATTAATCTTTTTCCTTACCAAAGATTCCTTGGAATTATCCGCTAAGGATGGAGAAACGATTACTTTAGAATATGGCATCGATACCGTGCCAGCTGTTACTGCATTATACTGGGATTCTGTTTTTGATAAAGAAGGCACCACCGTACCTATCACTAGCGAGGGAAATGTAGATGAAACTGCTCTAGGTACCTATACCATAACTTATTCAGCAACCTATAAGAAACTTAGTACCAGTGCAACACAAACTATCATTATCCAGGATACTACTGCACCTGTAATCACTTTAACAGGTGGCGAAATCGGGTATTACAGTCCTGGATACACTTATACAGAATCCGGCTTTACTGCCATTGATAATTATGATGGCGATATTACGGATAAGGTCGTTTCTACCCAGACAGAGGACAGTATCACGTATACGGTTACAGACAGCCTGGGAAACGCTACCACTATTACTCGTAAATTAGAATGTAAGGACGTGGTTGCTCCTGTACTCACCTTAAATGATGGAGACCATCTGGAAATCGCCCGCGGTAGTACCTTTAAAGACCCTGGTGCTACAGCATTGGATGACGTAGATGGCGATTTAACCGCCTCTATTACGGTCTCTGGCAACATTGACACCAGTGTTTATGGCGAACAGTCTCTCACTTATTCTGTAACAGATTCCAGTGGAAATATTAGCGAATTGCAACGCAACGTAGTAGTTAAAGAACTGACACCTCCTGAACTTACTTTGTCTGGTGATTCACGTATCTTTGTAAAATTAGGAGATAGTTACTCTGAGCCAGGTTATTCCGCAACCGATAATGCAGATGGCGACCTAACCTCAAAGGTTGTTGTGAATGGTTCTGTAGATACTAGTAAAATTGGTTCCTATACCATTACTTATACCTCTACAGATTCTTCAAACAATGTCTCTACACAAAAACGAACAGTTTATGTGTATGCACCACAAGGAAGTACCAATGTAGAACCAAATGGAAAAATTGTGTATCTTTCTTTTGATGATGGTCCTGGACCATACACACAACAATTACTGGATATTTTAGACAAATATAACGTTAAGGTTACATTCTTCGTAACAAACCAGTTTTCTGATTATCAGTATTTAATTGGTGAAGCATATCGTCGTGGTCACACCATTGCTATGCATACCTACAGTCATAAGTTTGACGTCATTTATACAAGCGAATCCGCATACTTTAACGACCTAAACCAAATCCAGGCAATTTGTGAAGCACAAACAGGTGTATCGCCTACCATTGTCCGCTTCCCTGGTGGAACCTCAAATACCACTAGTAAAAAATACTGTCCAGGAATTATGACTGCATTAACACAAAGTTTACCAGCAAACGGATATCAGTACTGCGACTGGAATGTAGACAGCAAAGATGCTGGTGGCGCTACCACTTCTTCCGCAGTTGCAAATAATGTTATTTCTGCAATCCCAAATTTCCAGAACTCTTTTGTATTGCAGCACGATACCAAACAGTATAGTGTGCTGGCAGTAGAAGAAATTATCTGCTGGGGATTGGCAAATGGCTATACCTTTATGCCTATGGATGCGAATACACCAATGTACCACCATCCTACCAACAATTAAATAGAAATTTTTAAGAATGTTAACCTTTTGTTCTAAAACAAAAACATCTTGTTTTTTTGCAAATTGTTGACATTCTTTTTTTGTTATGCTATTATTCGACGCGAATTGTTCACATCGAGAACTATTTTCTTTGTGGACTAATTGGTATAGTATAAAAATAGAAGCACAAAAGAAGCTATTGCTCTTTTCGAAAATGTATCTGATATCGCAGACCAGTTGTATATCGCAAAAGGAGGACAAAATAATGATTAGAATTATCGTAGACTCATCAGCAGATTATACTGCAGACAAAGCACACTCTCTTAACTTAGAACTTGTTCCACTTAATATTAATATGAATGGTGAAAACTACCGCGACGGTATGGATCTCACCAAAGAAGAATTTTATGAAATGCTTACTACAAGTGAAGCATTTCCAATGACTTCACAGCCAACACCACAGGACTTCTTAGACATCTTCGAAGACGCTCAGGAAAAAGGCGATTCTGTTATCGTTCTTTCTCTCTCTTCAGGACTTAGTGGAACATTCCAGAGTGCCACTCTTGCAAAAAACATGGCTGAATACGATGAAATCTATATTATAGATACACTTTCTGCTACAGTAGGTGTTCGCTTACTTGCTGAATATGCAATGAAATTAAGAGAAGAAGGAAACGATGCCGCAACAATTGCACAGGCTCTCGAAGAAAAGAAATCACACATCAAAATCTTTGCTGCAATCGATACCTTAGAGTACCTTTACAAAGGTGGACGTTTAAATAAAGCAACTGCAGCAGTAGGTGAATTAGCAAACTTAAAAGTAATTATCACATTAAATGAAGAAGGTAAAATTGCAGTTCCTGCAAAATGTCTTGGACGTAACAAAACACTTGCTACTCTCACAAAAATGATTTCAGAATGTGATATTGATACAAGTTTCCCAGCATACTCTGTATATACTGTCGGTGAAGAAAATACCGCTAAATTAGAAGAAAAATTATATGCTGCTGGTGTTTCCACAACAAAACGCCTCCGTATTGGTTCAACCATCGGAGCTCATGTTGGACCTGGAGCATATGGACTTATCTTTGTAACAAAATAAATTAGGATTTAGTCTACGAAAAAGGGATTACCTATTTGTATAATGCGCCTTAAAGGAGCGTCATACAATATAGGTAATCCCTCTTTCGTATTATTTAGAAAATCCTTTTCTGAACTAAATCGTAAGTTTCATATCGCCGTCTTTTATCCAGCCTTTTTTTCTCATGAATTCTGAAATTCCCCAAGATAATACTGCTGGCAGTACAAAGTGAAGCAGAATAATATCAAACAAAACGACTGCTGCATCCACGCCTTCTGCTGTCATGGTCTGGAAAGTGGTAATCTGACCCACAAGACCTGCTGTTCCCATACCAGAACCAGTGGCATTATTTGTCATAGAGAATACCATCGTGGAGATTGGTCCCAAAATTGCACTGGTAATAATCGCAGGAAGCCAGATTACTGGTTTTTTCATGATGTTTCCTATTTGCAGCATACTTGTCCCAAGTCCCTGTGCCAAAAGTCCGTTTACTTTGTTTTCACGATAACTTGCTACAGCAAATCCTATCATGTTTGCACAACATCCTACAGTGGCTGCTCCAGCCGCAAGTCCAGAAAGGTTTAGGATAATGCCTAACGCTGCGGAGCTTATTGGTAATGTAAGGATAATCCCCATTAATAC
>CAZDAP010000145.1:0-3908 GCA_964503585.1 uncultured Lachnobacterium sp.
TCCAGATTAATCATAATATCTTAGAACCAGGTTTTTATATTTCCAGAGAAGATGATAATGTAATCACCTATGACCTTCGTACCAGAAAACCAAATGCTGGAGATTATATGGACAATGCGACTATGCACTCTCTTGAGCATATGTTTGCAACCTATTCTCGTAACTCTGCAGTGGCGGAAAAAGTCGTTTATTTTGGACCAATGGGATGCCAGACAGGTTTTTACTTCCTGGTAAAAGACCTTGCTCCTATGGAAGTATTTCAACTTACGAAGCAGATTTTGGCAGACATTCTGGATTACGATGGCCCAGTGTTCGGTGCCTCTGCAATCGAATGTGGGAATTATTTAAATTTAGATTTAAGTTTAGCGAAAAAAGAAGCGTCTAAGTATCTTGAGGTATTAAACGCTCAGACAAATATGGAATTTACTTATCCAGAGTAGGGAGGATTGACAGATGAAAATCGGTATTATCGGTGCCATGCAAATGGAAGTAGATAATTTAAAAGAGGCAATGGAAAACCAGTCTGTTGAGACCGTCAGTGGTGTAAACTTTGTCAGTGGAACCATTGGTGATGTAGAAGTAGTGGTAGCCATGTGCGGCGTGGGTAAAGTTTTTGCAGCGATCTGTGCAGAGGCCATGATTTTAAAATACAGCCCAGATATGGTAATCAACGTAGGCGTGGCTGGCACACTTACCAAAGATTTAAGTGTATTGGATGTAGCGGTAGCTACTGATGTATTCCAGCATGATATGGACACCTCTGCTTTGGGTGATCCAGTTGGTCTCGTTTCAGGATTGAACCAGATTTATTTCCCAGCAGATGAAAAGATGAAAACTCTGTTATGTGAAGTATTAAGAGACAAGGGAATTAACTATGTGACAGGTCCTATCGCAACTGGCGATTTATTCATGCATGACGCAGAAAAGAAAGCACAGGTTCGCAATGACTTCCGTGCTATTGCAGCAGAAATGGAAGGCGGAAGCATCGGTCATGTATGTACGGTAAATAATGTTCCATTTGCAGTACTTCGTTCTATCTCCGATGGTGATGGTGGTGCTATGGATTACCAGACTTTTGCAGAAAAGGCTGCAGTTGTTTCCAGTGAAGTTGTGCTGGAGTTTATCGCAAGACTGTAATCATAAAGTTAAGGGGTTCGCATATATATAAGTAAGAAAATATATAGGGGAACCTATGAAATCAATAATAAAGAAGTTTTGGAAGACAATCAAAGAGTCGATGCAGGACATATCCACGTGGGTACAGGCATTGGCTCTTTTTGTATGTCTGCTTTTAGTAGTGTATTTGGGAGATGCCGCAGTTGCGGTAAATAGCACCTATGGTGATAGGGAGTTGCCAATATACTCTGTAGATACAGAGGAAAAGAAAATATCCATAAGTTTTGATGCCGCCTGGGGTGCAGAGGATTTTTATACAATTATGGATGTCTTGGATAAGCATAATGTAAAAACCACCTTCTTTATGACAGGAGAGTGGGTAGAAAAATATCCAGAATGTGTGAAGACCTTGGTGGAAAAAGGCCATGATTTGGGAAATCATAGTGCAACACATCCTGATATGACGACATTATCAAAGGCGCAACAAAAAGAGCAGATTTTAGCGGTACATAATGCGGTCAAGGAGTTGACGGGATACGAAATGGAATTGTTCCGCCCTCCATATGGAGCATATAACAATGATGTGATTCGTACCTGTTATGAAATCGGATATTATCCGGTGCAATGGGATGTGGATTCTCTGGATTGGAAGGATTATGATGCTGCTACCATTATTGACAATGTGTGCAATCATGAATCTTTGGATTGTGGCTCCATTATTCTTTGCCACAACGGAGCGTTGCATACGGCAGAGGCACTGGATGAGATGCTGACGAATCTGGAGAATCAGGGATACGAGATTGTACCAATATCCGAACTGATTATGCGAGAAAACTATCATATGGATGTGACAGGGCAACAAATAGCGGATTAAGAAGAAAACTTCCAGGAAAAAACATATTTGTAAGGGTTTACATTCTCTTTTGGTTGGGATA
This sequence comes from uncultured Lachnobacterium sp., assembly GCA_964503585.1. Lineage (GTDB taxonomy): Bacteria > Bacillota > Clostridia > Lachnospirales > Lachnospiraceae > Roseburia. The sequence continues at coordinate 2,052 of CAZDAP010000145.1, forward strand.
TAATCAGAACTTGTAGTTAAAAATGGCAACAATGTGTTAAAAGGTTATACATATGAAAGAATTTACATTTATAAAAAAGATTGTTGATTGGTTTAAGACTTTGTCTGGAACCCAGCTTGCAGTAGGAGGTGCTGCCATAGCACTTACGGTGGCAGGTGTGATTGGCGGTGTTGCATTATGGAATGCCATCGGAACTTCAGCTAGTGGTGTGGGAACAGAAAGTACAGAATCCACAGAAAGCCTCATTCCAGGAAATATCTTTACAGAAGAATCCGAGGTGACCGAGGAAACGGAAATGACGGAGGAAATGGTGGAAATTAATGTTCACATGACCACCACATCCATAGAAAAGGACTTAAAAATCAAAATCGTAGATGAAAACGGGAATTTGGTAAGTGGTTTTCCATTTGTAGTTACCGTGACACCAAGTGGAGAGACGGATGGTCAGGATTATGATGATCATGATATGGATGGAATCATTTATATCAAAAATCTTGAGGGTGGCGATTACAAAGTTCTTTTACAGGAATTAGAAGGCATTATCATAGAAAAAACTGAGATTACTGCCACTGTAAAAGGCAAAATCGAATATGAAAAAGTAGATATCCAAAATGAAATAAAAGATGAAAGTCAGATTAATGTATCGGTGGAAGATACGGCCAACAACAATGTGGTAGAAGAAGCACCGATTGTAGATACCATGGCTTTGGTGGAAAGTACCACAACGACCACAGCAGTTCCAAAGGATAGTGTGGATTTATCAAAGTTACCTGCAGCGGTAGTGAGTACAGAGAAGACCACGATTACCATGAACAAGGTATCCACGGAAGTGGTAGAGGATACTTCAAATTCTACGAATAATACAGGTAATGTAGATAGTACAGAAGTTAGCGGACAGAATGAAGGTTCTTTAGAACCACAGGGCTTGTCTACAGGAAGTGCGGGAGTAGTGCAGACCACAACAGTTGCATCTGTAAATGCGGTTCTTCCAAGTTCCGTAACGCTATACACCGTCGGAAGCGAAGCATCTATGAATGCAGATATACTTTTAGAGATTACAGCAATCACAGGTTCTACGGATGGAATGATTCAGTCTTTTGACTGGCAAATTGCAGACGAAAACGTTGCAACTTTGGCTGTATCAACGGATAAAAAATCCGCAACACTTACAGCAAAGACAGTAGGAAAGACAAAGGTAATCATTACCTTTACATACATTTTGGACGACAAGGGAACGGAAGATACTGCCAAATTAGAGTGCGAAGTAGTTGTTTCAAACCATACAGACAAAACAACCCAGTTAGTGGATGTAAACGGTAATCTTCTGTATGTAGATAAAGAAGCAAAGACGCCTGCTACACCAGCAGATTTAGCGACAAAAACAGAATTTTACGCCAACCCAAAATACACTGGATGGCAGTCTTTTGATGGCTATTTGTATTACTATACAGCAGAAAATGTGCCAGCTACAGGTACACAGATTATTGGTGGAGTAACCTATGAATTCCATGAGGATGGAAAACTGAAAGAAAGTGAAACCAGTACTGGAATTGATGTATCGAAATGGCAGGGTGATATTGATTGGGAAGCAGTTGCCAATGCAGGGATTGATTTTGCCATTATCCGATGTGGATATCGTGGTTCTTCTACTGGTGTTATCGTAGAGGACCCATATTTCAAACAGAATATTAAAGGGGCCACAGCCAATGGTATTAAAGTAGGCGTATATTTCTTTACCCAGGCCATTACAGAGGCGGAAGCGATAGAAGAGGCCAGTGCTGCTATTGGATGGGTGCAGGGATATAAATTGAATTTCCCTATCTTTATTGATACAGAAGGTTCTGGTGGTCGTGCAGA
>CAZDAP010000146.1:0-3887 GCA_964503585.1 uncultured Lachnobacterium sp.
GAGTCAAAAAGTTATAGTAGGGCGTTATCTTTCGTATTATTTAGAAAATTCTTTTATGAGCTAACTTGTAATTATGCAAGAAGCATCGCTACGCATCCGTAGATACCAGCATCATTTCCAAGTGTAGCAATTCCAAAAGTGGTTTCTTTAAACTCATGGAACGCATTTTCTTTGAAGTGTTCCTGTACCGTATCGATTAAGATGCTTCCTGCTTTGGAAACACCGCCGCCGATAACGATTGCTTCTGGATTTATTACACACGCAAGGTTTGAAAGTGCTGCACCAAGAATGCTTCCTAATTCGTCTACTAATTCTTTTGCTACTTCATCCCCAGCCTTTGCTTCATCAAAAATATCTTTTGCTGTAAGTGGTTCAAAATTGCGAAGTGTTGTTGTGTCGTCTGTTTTAGAAAGTTTTCTCTTTGCCATACGAACGATACCTGTAGCTGATGCATACTGTTCTAAGCAGCCATATTTGCCACAGTTACATGCTTCGATTTCATCTGGATTCACAGTGATGTGTCCGATTTCACCACCGGCTCCGTGGAAACCAGCTACGATTTTTCCATCGATAATGATGCCGCCACCAACACCTGTTCCAAGTGTTACCATAACTACATCCTTGCAGCCTTTCGCAGCACCCTGCCACATTTCACCTAATGCAGCAACGTTTGCATCGTTACCAACTTTTACTTCCATACCTGTAAGTGCGCCTAATTCCTCTGCAACATTTACTACACCCCAACCTAAGTTTACGCAACGATTAACTGCACCATTACTCTTTACTGGACCTGGTACACCAACGCCAACACCTTCTACAGCATCTTTACTAATGCCTTCCTGTGCCAATTTATTATCAATTGCTTTTGCAATATCTGATAAAATATTAGCTCCACCATTTTCTGTATTTGTTTTCAACTCCCATCTATCTAAGAGCGTTCCATCGGCTTCAAAAAATCCCATTTTAATGGTTGTTCCACCGATGTCTACACCAAATCCATATTTTTTCATAATTGTCCCCTCCAACTTATCATATTTTTGTATCTGGCTTTATATTATCACAACTGTCATAAACCTTCCACAAGATTTTCGTCTTATTTCGTAATTTATTCGTTCCCCTCCAGAGAATTATCTTCTACCGATTCTGCCGCATCTTCTTGTACAACTTCCTCTGCTGCTGGTGTCTCCTCTTCTTCCAGCGTTTCTTCCTCCTCGGTTTCCTTTGGATAATGTTCATCTATGAACTCCTGAGACAACTGCGCATAAGGCAGAAAATCCATCGGTGCCAATCCCTGATTTGCATAGGTCATAAAGGATTTCCAAATTTGTGCAGGATAAGAAGCCCCCTGTAATTCCTTAACCGCCTCTGGCAAATCACATCCTACCCATACGCTAGTGGTATAATATCTAGTATACCCTACAAACCAACCATCTTTGTTATCATTGGTCGTTCCGGTTTTTCCAGCACAAGGTATACCCTCCAAACGCGCATCTTTACCAGTTCCGCTTATCATGGCTGTTTCCAATACGTCAGTCATCATACGCGCGGCAGTTTCGCCATATATACGCGTTCCTTCCTGCTCATTTATGTATACGATATTCTGATCTCCATCTATGATTTTGGTAACGCAGGTAGGTGTGCGATAAACACCATCATTTTCCAAAGTGGCGTACCCTGCTGCCATTTCTAATGCAGACATTCCCTTTGTGAAACCACCCAGAGACGTTGCTAAAACGTTATCCTTGGATTCAATTTTTGAAAAATGCATATCCTTCAAATATTGCAATCCTACCTCTGGGGTAATTTCCTCATAGAGCCTCCAGGCAACCGCATTTAGCGACTGTTCCACCGCATATCGAACGGTTACTTCACCGTGATAATAACTAACCTTAGGTCCTCCCTCGATTTCTTCATCCATAACCAGTGTATCTGGGTTGTTACCCCTTTCAAAAAACGGAGTATATACAATCAAAGGTTTTATAGAACTTCCTGGCTGACGAAAAGATTGAAAGGCACGATTTAGGGTGTAAATACCAATATCCTGTTCGCGTCCTCCAACAATTGCAACCACATATCCCGTCTCATTGTCAATGCAGACTGCGGAACCCTGTAACTTATATATGCCATCCTCATTCACATCTGTATAACTACTTAACACATCATTAACTGCCGATTGCAACGTTTCCTGCTTGTCCATCTCAATACTGGTATAAATTTTGTACCCTTCTGCAAAGATCTGTTTCTGACAATCTGCATAGAGTTCGTCGTAGGCTTCGTAATACTCTATTTCCTCTTCTTCTGATGCAAAATATTCTTGGAAGACAAAGCCTTCCATTTCCATCAGTGCTCTTGTGGCACAATAATACACATAAGTATCTACGTAATTATTTCGTTGAGAATGTTCCGTGGTTACCGACAACTCCAACTCTATCTGTTCATTCAATGCCGCCAGATACTCTGCCTCATCAATTTTTCCATCCTGATACATATTGGTCAAAATTCGGTCACGTCTCGTGATGGTATTCTCAAAATGCACAATCGGGTCATAGTAACTCGGGCTATTGGGAATTGCACATAAGAAAGCAATCTGTGATAAACTCAAATCATTTAATTCACAACTAAAATAACCATTACATGCCGCCTTAATCCCATAATACCCATTGGAAAAATAGATATTGTTGAGATAATACTCCATAATTTTATTCTTACTGTATAATTTTTCTAATTCTGCAGCAATAAACATCTCTTTGATTTTTCGCTCCCAACTCTTTTCAGAACTGAGATAAATATTACGTGCCAGCTGCATCGTAATGGTACTACCCCCTTGGGAAAGGGAACCACTTTCTATAATTGCTTTGGCAGAACGCAAAATCGCCACATAATCAATACCATCATGCTGATAATATCTTTTATCTTCGATGCTAACCATTGCGGTTACAAACTCTGCAGGTATATCTTCATATTGCACATAGTCCGATTCCTTCTCTCCTTTGATATAAGAAATCATTGCACCATCTGCATCATAAATAATACTGGTCTGAGAAGGCACAAAGGTGTATTCATCGGATTCCCTTACCAAACGAATCGCTTCCTGACGCAATTCCTGTAACTTGGCAGCATAACCACCATAGTTATATACCAAAAATCCCGCTACTACTATAATCATCAGAACAATCTGTAATTTTATAACAAACCAAAAAAGACGATGTTTCTTCTGTTTCCGCTTTTTCGACATAAGTTGCTCCTAATCTACTTTTTTCTACAAAAAACATTGTATCTTTTTTTCTATTCATAAGCAAGGTATTTCCTATTGCCTCACGTAAAAAGGCCGTTGCATTTTAGATATAAATCTAAACAACAGCCCTATCCTTTTACTGCTCCATATGTTTTCCTAAAAATCCTGCTACGGTTTTTGCCAACTGCAAAAGCACTTCATCCTGATTTTCATTTGATTTGCTCAAAATTACAACGGCACCAATACAATCCCCATGGGACAAAATGGTTGCAATCGCCTGACGAAGATATGCCTTTTCATCGCCTTTTACCACCGCTATCCCTTGTCCGTTTTCATTTGCTATTACTTTATTACTTCTATTATCAATAGCTGTTTGAAAACTGGTATCTAAAACCTTTCCTTCATATTCTTTTTTCCCTGCTCCTGCTGCCGCAATAACATAATCTCTATCGGTCACACATACCAATTCCCCAATTGTCTGCGAAATACTCTCTGCTAATTCTATAGCAAATTCACTTAACTCTCCAACTGGTGAATATTTTTTTAATAAGATTTCTCCTTCTCTGCTGGTAAATATTTCCATAGGATCGCCTTCTCGGATTCGCATGGTGCGTCGGATTTCCTTTGGGATTACAATTCTTCCTAAATCATC
>CAZDAP010000147.1:0-3884 GCA_964503585.1 uncultured Lachnobacterium sp.
GTCCTGCTGTACCAAATTCAAGTGTACGATAGAAACGATCTTCGATTTCTTTTTCGTCCCCTTCAAGAGCCTTTAATTCGGCTTTTGTGTCTTCGTCGAAGTAAGGGTCTGTACACCACTGTTCATAAATTGATTTGTAATCCATAAATACATCCTCCTGTACAATAATATCCATTGTTAGATTTAATTCTAACACATGTATAGTATTTTATCAAATAGGATTTTAGGGAATCTGCAATTAAAATTATTTTTTATGTTGTGTGAATTAAAATAATTTTAATTACAGATTCCTCATAAACCTATGTAAAAAACAGAAAATGTGCTAAAATCATTTTAACAGAGGTTAAGATAATTATGAAACTACCAGGTTATTATTCGTCGGGGGAGTTTGCGCGAATGGCGCAGGTTTCTGTGAGAACGATACGATTTTATGATAAACAGAATATTTTGAAGCCGTCGTATGTGACTCCTGCAGGGGCAAGGTTCTATACGGATTCGGATTTTGTTAAATTGCAGCAGATTCTATTGTTAAAGTATTTGGGATTTTCTTTGGATGATATTAAAGGGATGACCATTGATGATATGGATTATCATTTTCTGCGTAATTCATTGACGATGCAGAAGAAGTTGGTGGCGGATCGGATTGAGCAGATGCAATTGGTGGAGAATGCTATCGATAATACGGTTTCTGCTTTGGAAAATAACCAGACCATTGACTGGAGCCAGATGCTTCACCTGATTCATCTGACGGGTATGGAAAAGAGTTTAAAATCTCAGTACGAGAATGCCAACAATATCTCTGCCCGCATTCGTCTTCATAAGGACTACTCTACGAATCAGCAGGGCTGGTTCCCATGGATTTACGAAAGTGGTATTACTCCTATTCTGAATGGTTTCACATCTGCACCCGATTCGAAATCAGATAGTTGCATGGAGATACTTGAACTGGGATGTGGCGAGGGTTCCCTATGGCTGGAAAATCTAGAAAAGTTGCCTGCAAATGTGCATATTACCGTTTCGGATATTTCTGAGGGTATGATTCGTGACATTCGAAGAAATCTAGGACAGGATGAACGTTTTTCCTATGAAACCTTTGACTGTCATAACATTCCAGCAAAGGCAAAAACCTATGATATAATCATTGCCAACCACTTGCTGTTTTATTGCGATGACATGGATCAGGTTTGTAAAGAAGTCAAACGTGTACTAAAACCAAATGGCGTGTTCCTATGCAGTACTTATGGCTCTGGACACATGAAAGAAATCACAGAACTCGTTCAAAAATTTGATAAGCGAATTATTTTAGCAGCGGAAAATCTCTATGACAGATTTGGTCTCCAAAATGGACAGGAAATTCTAACACCCTACTTTTCCAAAATAGAGATACGAACATACGAAGATTTTATTTCTATTGATCAGGCGGAACCTCTTATTGAGTACATTCTCTCCTGTCATGGAAACCAGAACCAATATCTTTTGGATCGCTATCATGATTTCCGTCTTTTCGTGGAAAAACAGGTCAAAAAAGATTACCATATCACCAAAGAAGCAGGCTATTTTTTCTGTGAAATTTAATTTTTGCACCATCTAAATATCGCGGTCTTTTGTCGTATTTTGTCGATTCGCACACTAGATGTTGTATTTATGCAACATAAGCAGGACTTGTCTGTCAACTCGCTTTGAAAAGGCTTGTAATATATTTTTATCATGATATACTCTATTTTGTCATAACGATAGAACAATAAAAAGGAGAGCAATTATGGAGTATACATACGAGGAACTCTTAGCAGAGAATGCAGCATTAAAAGAATGTGTGAAAACACAGAAACAAACAATTGACCGTTTGGTAAATGCATATATTTTGAAAACGGATTCCAACGAAGAAGAAGAATCCCAAAATTAATAGCTAATTAGAAAAGCACTGGTGATGTTCTAAAAGATTCAATCACCAGTGCTTTTATTTTTTCATTATTAGAATATTGTTATTATTAGAATGCAAATGTATCTGCAAGGCCTACCCATTTCTGATCTTTTTCACTTAAGTTCAATGGTGTGCCATCTTCTAATTTATATCCTTCTGCTGAAGCAGTTCCCTGATATTCCCCAACGAGCTGTGGCCATTCGATGCCGATTGCTGGATCATTCCAAGCTAAACCGCCTTCATCACCTGGATGATAGAAGTCTGTACATTTATAGCAGAATTCTGCTAAATCAGTAAGTACAAGGAAGCCATGAGCAAAGCCCTGTGGAATATAGAACTGTTTTTTGTTTTCTTCTGTAAGTTCTACACCATACCATTTTCCGTAGGTTTCGCTATCTTTACGAAGGTCAACTGCTACGTCAAATACAGAACCTTTTACTACACGTACTAATTTGCCCTGTGGAAATTCTTTCTGGAAGTGAAGACCACGAAGAACACCTTTTACAGAAGAAGACTGGTTATCCTGTACGAATTCCATAGTAAGACCTGCTTCTTCCATATCTCTTTTACTGTAAGTTTCCATGAAGTATCCTCTTGCATCTCCATGAACTGCTGGTTCGATAACGCAGAGACCTTCAATACCGCCTACATTCTTTTCTACTTTAATCTGTCCCATGTTTTATACCTCTAAATCATATAATATAATCTAAATATAATTTTTATCACTGAAAATTAGAACTCAATTTCCTGAAGATAACGTCTAAGAGCATCCTGCCATGTAGGAAGTGGAGTAAATCCAGCCTCTACCAATTTACTCTTATCTAAGCGGCTGTTAAATGGTCTGGCAGCTTTTGAAACACCATATTCTGCTGTAGTAACTGGTGCTACTGTAAGTCTGTCAGTGCTGTATTCACTACGTCCCATTTCTGCTGCCTGACGGAAAATTTCTACTGTGAAATCATACCAACTGATATATCCGCCTTCATTTGTTGCATGATAGTAACCATATTTTTCCGTTTCAATCATGTCAACAAGGAGAACTGATAAGTCTAATGTATAAGTAGGTGTACCAATCTGGTCGCAAACTACTGTAAGTTTGTCACGGTTTTTACCTACATTTAACATCGTCTTGATAAAGTTCTTTCCGTTTACACCAAATACCCAGGCAATACGAACGATAAAGTATTTTTCTAATGTGTTTGCTACTGCAAGTTCACCTTCCAACTTTGTCTGTCCATATACGTTAAGTGGTGCATACTCTTTGCAATCTGCTGTCCAAGGTTCTTCTCCCTGTCCATTGAATACATAGTCTGTACTGATATATACCATCTTTGCATCCAATTCTTTACAAACATCTGCGATGTTCTGTGTACCAGCCGCATTGATTGCACGTACTTTATCAACTTTATCTTCATCTTCTGCAAGGTCTACTGCTGTCCAAGCTGCACAGTGTACCACTACATCCGGATTTACCTCTGTAATGATTGCTTTCACGGATGCCGCATCTGTGATATCCATAGAAACATATGGCATAGTGGTTACAGCAGTACCATCTTCTGCACCGGAGTAGGAAGGTGCGATATCGCTACCAACACCTTCGTATCCTCTTTTTGCTAATTCATTCATTACGTCGTGGCCGAGCTGTCCAGCCACACCTGTTACGAGAACTTTCACTTTTATATCCTCCTAAATATATGTCGTAGGGTCAGCTCGATTCCGTTACACTTCATCTCGCTGTCCGACTAATCGTCGAATCACCCGAACAAAAATCAATTTGTTGCGAATAAATTCGCACAAATTATTTTTATTCGTTTGACCCTACTCCATAGTGACGCTCATAGTAGTTCTGGTATTCACCAGAGATGATTTCTTCCCACCATTCTTTGTTTTCAAGATACCACTGAATTGTCTTCTTGATACCTACTTCGAATTTTGTTTCTGGTAACCAGCCAAGTTCGTTGTG
>CAZDAP010000148.1:0-3872 GCA_964503585.1 uncultured Lachnobacterium sp.
TAGACCAAGGCTTTGTAGAGTGCAATACGGAAAAGGCACTTCTATTAAAACCAAATACCACCATTCGAATGGAATATCGAAATGATAAAAAGCCACTAGAACTTCTGATTATTCGTGTATTACCAGAAATCTTATCCACTTTATCCGATGAAACCTGCGACCTAGAAAGAGGATTTTCTTTTCTTCCTGTGGCAAAAGCCATGATTCATCTGGATACCCGTGATACCACCTTAATCAAAAACATCACAAAAACCATTATGATAATCAGCGGACAGACAGAGGAGTTCGGACATGCACTTTATGAAAAGAATATGTTGTCCATTTTGCTGATTTTATTTTTACGTTCTTGTATTGCATCGGACCATGTAAAGTTGTCTCATCGAAAAAAAGAATTGGTTATGGATGATGTATTTCGGTATATTCGCGCAAATCTAACAAGCGATTTATCCCTAGAAGTCTTAGAAGAACAGTTTTTTGTTAGCCGGCATCACTTATGTCGAGAATTCAAAAAACTAACTGGCCAAACCATTCACTCATACATTGTGAAATCTCGTCTAGACTTATGCAAAAAATACATCGAAGCCGGAAAACCCATTAAAGAAGTATATGAATTAGGAGGATTCGGAAGTTACAATCACTTCTTTCGTGCCTTCAAAAAAGAGTATGGCATGACACCAAAAGAATATTATGAAAGCCTGGTATAGCCAAGTAGGACAATGAAAAACACATAGCCGCAAGCTTGCTTGCAATGCTATGTGTGTTTTGTTGGACGTAAAACTACTTTTTCTTTATCCCTCTTCTAATAATCTCAAATAATGATTTGCTTCTCTTAGCACATGGTCTGCCAAAAGCGGCAACATAATAGAACGGATTTCGCATCCAATAATTCCCTTTGTTCCAGCAGCCTTGAAATCACGAATTTCTTCCGTCTTTTCAATCGTTCTTTGTTTCAACTGCTCATTCACTCTCATATCCTGCTTTCTTGCCATATCCAACAGAGTCCTAAAATCCTCTGCCAGTTCATCCGCCGTTTCCATAAGTTCTTCTTCTGTTGGGTCTAATAGTCCACGGATAAATTCTGCATGTTCCATCATAATCTGGTCCCAGAATAATTCTGTATTTCTCTGATCTCTACTTTCGAAATTACCATCTTCAATATCACGCATTCTCTGTAAATACATTTTGGCTTCTCGTAGCACATGTTCCAGCAAAAGCGGATAATTGGCTGTGTATAGATTACAAGAAAGCACCTCTCTTAGAATTCGTTCTTTGAATCGAATCAATGCGCCTGTTAACTGCATCATTCTTTGATTCAACTGTTGAACCTGATCCATGAGTTCTCTACTCGGCTGTTCCATTCCCCCTGCACGCAGTCTTTGTTCGGCTCTTGTAATCTGCGTATCAATTGAGACACCAGAGAGACGGCTGGTCTGTCTCTCTGCTGTTTCTGTAAATTCTGTTACTAATTCTCCAGATCGAAGTACATCCTCTCCTACATTTCCATTCGCTAAGCGGACAGCTTCTCTAAGTCCATTTTCAAACATATCCCTATACCAGTTTGCTTCATCTATATAACTCGTTTCTATCGCTGGAAATCCCGCCATAAGAAACAGAGAATGTTCCTTCATAATTCTCCCAAAAAACAGGTGATTTTCCAGTGATGCTCTCACATAATTTGTCATTTTATGATCCTTAAATGAAGTATTCATTATAGGGTATGCGGATAAAAATATTTGTTTACTACTCCAACAAATCCTCTACGTCACATCCCAGAGCATGTGCAAGGCAAACCACTACACTTACCTGTGCCTTATTGATGTCATTTTGGCGCTGCTCATAAAGTTGAATCATGCGAAGAGTAACTCCTGATGCATCACTTAATTGCTGTTGCGTGTAACCACGAGCTTTACGAATCATTTGCAGTTTTGTCTTTCTCTGCATCTTATGTCGTTCAATAATAATATCTGCATTTTCTACAAATTTACTTTCATCTGCTTCATGTAAGATATACATATCACAAACTCTCGACAAAGGAAGCCCCTCTGATACGATATCTTCAAATCGCACCTTACGAATCCACTGATAGTAAGCTAAAATCCAGCCTGCCCAATATTCTCTCCCATATTCTTCAGAATAAGTTGGTTCGGGAAATTCTTTTGTACCATTCGTATTGCGCAAAACTGCTTGTGCTAACTCAACACCTGACATACCAACTACATATTTGGGATTTCCATTTTCAAACTGAGTTGCAATTCCAGAGGCTATAAATAAATCAAAAAATTCATCTGGTTCATAGCCACAATCCTGTACCGCATAATCCACCATATCCCCCAGATTTTTCATAGCATCATCCAAATATTCTTCGTTGTAAGCGTGTGTCATCATCTTTCCACCTACCTCTCACAATATCTAAAACATAAGTTTCTTCCTCTACGATTCCAATACTCCTATCTTTTCGAAATGCTTCTCTTGCCTCCATATCACGAGCCAATTTCTTCGGATAATAAATTTCTCTATCCACGACCTCTGACTCTAAAAAAAACAATCGTCCAAATGCCTTCTCCGTTCGAAGAACTATCTGCTCTCCTAAATTTCCATATAACATTGCTTTTTCTAGTTTCTTTAAAGAAAGTGTATTATTAAGAAATGCGTTAGCATACGAAAAATAAGAATCATCTGCACGATAACCGCAAACAATATCATATTCTTTATAATTCACAGAAAAGTTTTCTAAAATATACTCTTTTGCACGAATGGTAACATCCTCACGAATACGAAAAGTACGATTCTCTAAAAGTACCGCTAACCAATTTAGCACATGATAATCTCCACTATTTAGATTTAAAATCGATAAATCATTTATATCTAATTGATATTTATTAGAAAAACCATTTTCTTTTTCAGTGCATGCCCATTCTTTTGCTAACTCTATAGATTGTGTACAATAAAAACCTAATCCGTAATCATTACGTGGATTACCAGCACCCCAAATAGGTGTTTCTATAGTCTGTGTAGAACCATGATATATCGTCAATTTATTATCCATCAAAATCACCTTCATAATCCACTATCGTCACAACGATAGTTTTATTTATTATATCGTCTCAACGATAGTTTTGTCAATAATTTAAAAAACCTGACGGCATACTCCGTCAGGTACTTTCTATCTATTCCTGAAACATATATTTATATTTTGCAGCTTGATATCGCAAGGTTTCTTCTACTCGTTTAAACTCTTGCTCTCTATAACCATCTACTCTCCCATTTGCTATATCCTCTTCTGTCAACAAATAGTTCTTACGTAGCTTGGCAATTACATCCGCAATACGATTTGCAGAAAAGTTAAACTTTAAATAGGAACCATAAAGTTCATTCGCAGCATCTAGCTGCTCGTCAAAATCTCGACTAAATGGTTTCGCAATCATTTTTTCTTTACACGCAAAATAATCATCCCCTAATGGAAAATCCACTTTTGTGTCTGCAAACAAAGATAAACCCATATCATAAAATGGACATAAACGGTAACTATCTGTTTCTTTATTGTAAAAAATAGAAATATTATTCGTGTGTCTATCCTCATTCAAAAAGAACGCATCCATTTCTAATATCATAGTAAGATATATGCCAAAATCGTCTATTTTTGTAATATTGCGAACAATTTCTTCTGTATATTTGATTCGCTCTTTTACATTCGAAATACGAGCCAACTGTTTTGCAAGTCCAATTGTAGTGTAATTTCGGAATAGTCTTTCTAGAGGAACCAATACTTCTTCTTTTCTACGAAAATTCTTGCTACGACAGCCACGATAATCCTTGCCTTTATAGCAAATAAGTGCCGGCTCATAAATTGTTGCATTTTCTATATTTGACTC
>CAZDAP010000149.1:0-3867 GCA_964503585.1 uncultured Lachnobacterium sp.
AATATCTTTACTCATAATTTTTATATGTTAAAATGCGCATAACTGCGTTGTTGATTACTTCTTCCTCAATAGTTCCATCTTCTACAGCCTCTAAAACAGATTGATAAACAGTTTTGAAATCTTCAGGACAATACACCATATCCACACCTGCATTGATTGCTTCTATAACTGTATGGATATCACTGATGCCATCTGCTAATAGAATTCCCTGATACCCCTTTTCATATCGAAGGGCATTTACTGCGTCAGAAAAAGGTTCTGATGAATTCAACATAATCATATCTGCCTGTTCGTTATAATACGTAGTTGCTGTGAATATCCCAGATTCTTTGTAGGCACTTATTGTAGTATCTAATATGCTGGATTCTTCTAATCCAACATTTGTATTTAATCCTTGATTTTGCATATAGGTAGCAATATTCGTAGCTACCGAAAAAGCAGTGTCACTATTGTTTTCCGCTTCTATTTCTACTGGAGATTTTTCTACTGTAAATCCATTAGAAGTTGCCAAAGGTGAGTTTTCTGCTCCACCATGCTCTGCCACCATCATAAAAAGCAGATATCCAAACTGCTGCTGATAATATTCCTGCAATGCCTCCGTCATAGATGCGGTCTGTATACTTCCTTCGAAATTAAGGGAAGAATACATAATCCCACCTACTGGGATACTAGAAATCGCATTTCTAGTAGTGTTTCCAGTAACCGTTACCTGTCTCATATCCGTTAACTGCTCTGGGGTTGTTATAAACATCTGTGCAACCTTTTGTTCCAAAGACATAGAGGACACCTTTTCCTGTACGGCATCGGAATAAACCATAGCCTGTACTGGTGGCTCGTCTTCTGATTCTGTTTCAAATTCTGTTTTGGATTCAGAATCAGTGGATACAACTGCATTATTCTGTTGTTCATTCTTGGAGCCTTTGTTTTCTACTACTACATTTTTAATAGGATTTAATACTGCAAATACTAAAACAACTATTAAAATGACTCCTTCCAATCCAACCATAAGATGAATTGCTGTTTTTGGAATCTTCATTTGTATGCCTCGTTGTCTTTACTCTTTTCCTTCTGGTTTTGAATAGTTCCCATAATAACTTCCATAATATCCGCCATAGTATTTTCCATATCCATAGCCATAACCATAGCCGGATTTTCCCATTTTAACCTTGTTTAAAACTGCTCCCAAGATTCGAACACCAGATGCTTCCAACTGTTTTTTTACGCTAGCAATCAATCTACTGCTAGCAACGCCTTGCGAAATAACTAAGATGGCGCCATCACAATGCTTTGCTACTACTGCTGCATCAATCGCCGCAGCAATTGGTGCACAGTCAATCAGCACATAGTCAAAATGCTCTCTTGCGAATTCCATTAAGATATTGAAATATTTCTTTTCCAAAATTTCTGTTGGATTTGGTACGGATGGGCCTGCAAATACCATAAACAAACGTTTATTGTTGGTTGCATATAAGATTTCATCCATCTTTTTTTGACCAGATAAATAATGTGATAATCCTGCTACTTCTCCGTTCTGTGCTTTTGCACGAAGACGTCCTACTAGAACGGACTTTCTCATGTCCGTATCAATAACTAATACTGTTTTTCCTGATTCGGTTAAGGAACGAGCCAAATCCATTGTTACTGTACTTTTTCCTTCATCTGGAACAGAACTGGTAATTAAAATGGTCTTTACATCATCCCCGCAAAACTGAATATTTGTTTTCAGTGCACGAAGTGATTCTTTCATCGTATAACTATTTTCTTTTAGATTATTAAGTGTAATGGTTTCCATATTTCACCCCATGCTATTTCTTCGCTGCTGTTTTGGCTGTTTGTTTTGTAGTTGTTTCCACTTTTCGAACTGGTTTCTTCTTTTTACTATGACCATCATATTCCGATTCTTCCAATGGCAACGTACCTAATACATTCAAGCCTAACTTACGTTCAATATCATCTGTTGACATGATTGTGTCATTCATCAAATAACTAATAATGATGATTGCCATTGCTAAAAACGCACCAATTGCAGCACCGAGTATTGTATTCATCATCTTGTTTGGACTAACTGGCTCTCCATCTGTGTATCCGTACTGCAATATGGTAGGCGCATCGTGCTGCATCTTTTCAGCGATAAAGGCAGAGCCAACGTTTGCTATTTCATCCGCAATTGCCTTTGCACGATCTGGATCTTCGTCTGTTACCGTAATCTGCAAAATACGGGAATTGGAAGGATTCGTGATGGAAACTTTACCTTCTAAAGATGCATATGTTTCATCTAATCCCAAATTTGAAATTACTTGTTCTAATACAGGGCGTCCTTTTACAACTACAATATAGTCATTTGTTAAGTTGGTTCCCATCTGAATATCTGCCAAACTTGTAATTGATGTACTTTTACTTAGTACATATAACTCTGATGTAGATTCGTATTGAGGCACCATAATAAATGCACTAATACAAAAAGCAATCGCTGCTACTAACACCGTAGATATGGCTATCATCACCCAATTGTTTAGCAATTCAAAAAATAGTTCCTTAAGGTCAATTTCAATTTCATCGTCGATTTCGTATTGTTTTTCCATCTCGTCTCCTACATTTCTATCGATTGCAGAATTTCTCTTGCATTCGTTTCTAAAATTTTATCCACATATCTACCGTCATATTTCTTATATAAATAGTCACGGCATTTTCCCATATTACTTCTTCTTTCCTTTATTCCATGACAATCACTGGCAACAAAATCCACTAACCCTCTTTTTAGCAGTTTCTTTGTATACCCTTTTGCACGAAATCCGTCTTTTCCAATAACAGCATCCGCATTTATCTGAATCATAGCTCCTATTTCTCGCAAGAATTCAACATTCCCTATGTCTTCCATACAAGCGTATCGTTCTACATGAGCAACGATTGGAACAAATCCATTTCGTAACACTTCTTGAACGGATTCCTTTATATAAGAAAAGTTTGTTTCATATTTGTACTCCATTAATACATAAAGCGTATCTGCAAGGGTATGACAACGACCTGATTCTATGTATTCCATCGTCATACTATTTACATGTTGTTCTGTTCCCAAATACAACTGTATTCCTATTTTTTCTGCCTCTTGTTTCAAACGCGAAAAATTCTTTTCTATTACCTCTTTGGGATAAGCAAACATACCATGTCTGTAATGAGGTGTTGCAATAATAGCATCCACCCCTTGTGATTTTGCATCTTTTAGCATCTCAATAGATTCTGTTATATTTTTGGCCCCGTCATCCACTCCATATAAAATGTGGCTATGTATATCAATCATTCTTTATTCCTATCAATATTCCTATTAAACCTACATGGTTTTCCTATTTTAAACCTCATTATTCGTCATTATACTCCCGTTTTAAACAGGAGTCAACCAAGTCACATACCGAAAAAACCACAGATAACCCCTAGTTTTTTTGTAACTTTTATACATATATAGAAGATATTTTTTGTAGAATTACTACCATTTCTGGTAGTAGTGTTTATAACGCGTTTTATAAGGGGACAATATTTTAGATACTAAGATGTAGTTTTAACGAAAAAGAAATGAGGTATGATATGAATCGAAAAAGAGAAAGTTATGATCGCATTGCTGTCGGAGAACGCATCAAACAAAAACGAATGATACTAGGAATGTCCCAGGAGGAATTAGCGGAACGAATCGACCGTGCAACTAAATATTGCTCTGATATTGAACGTGGTATGTGCGGCATGTCTATCGAAACTATGATCGCTCTTTCAAAAGCATTGGATATGACGATAGATTATATGATTTTTGGTGAAACTAGCGAATTAGAAGAGGCTCGTCAAGAACAAAGCGAGTTAGCGTTGGTTCATGCCATTTCC
>CAZDAP010000150.1:0-3837 GCA_964503585.1 uncultured Lachnobacterium sp.
CATCTCCACTATCTCATCCTCTCCGCCCACTCTTTTTCCTTAAATCCAGTGAGCACAAAATCATCTCCAACCACCAATGGTCGTTTTACCAGTTTTCCATTCGTAGCCAAAAGCTGTAACTGTTCCTCTTCAGACATAGTAGGCAGTTTATCCTTTAATCCCAAGTCCTTATAAATCAGTCCACTTGTGTTAAAGAATTTCTTCAGCGGCATTCCACTCATTTCATACCATGCTTTTAACTCTTCATAGTTTGGATTTTCTTCTACGATTGGACGTTCATCGAATGCGATTTGGTTATCTTCTAACCACTTCAAAGCCTTTAAACAAGTGCTGCATTTTCTATATACTAAAACTAGCATTTTTCTCTCCTTACCTTTCCCAAATCAACTTCAGACGACGTACCTTTTCATCCAAGGCCACTCCGTCTGGACGGGATTTTTTTAATTTTCTCGAATTCTCTTTTTTGTAACTGAACTTGTGGTATAGTAACTTCTACTTCACCACCAACCCCAGTGGCACCAATCGCTCCACCTCACTATTATCCTCTTTATTTCTATCGGATATGCGCAATAGACGCTTGTTCTCCACTAGTATCTGCGCCGATCCGCCGCCATCCAAATTGATGGCGTTTCGTAGACCTAACTCCACGGCAATATCTGCCATCTCACTGAGGCTTGCGCCCATACTATCTTCGCCAGGTTTGTAGGCTATTTTTCCTTTGCCTTCTACCCAGAAAAGAACTGGTTTGCATTCTTTGTCAGCACCTAAGGCAATGCGGGCAGCACGAGCCTTTTTGAAATTCATAGGATAAAGGCTTGGTGGAAATGGAACACGCTGCAATTTGTATATGTCGTAAAAACGAGAAATAAATCGGTCTGTTTTTACGCCTTTTTTGATGATACTGTTTCCCACCTGAATGCCGAACTGCACATCCTTTAATCCGTGATAGGTGACGGTATCGCCTGGCTGTATGTTTGCTCCCTTGCCTACTTTCATGACAAAACCAGAGGCTGGGATTTCTGCTTTTCCATCTGCCTTTACCGCTACTACACGACGTCCAATGATGACTACGTGGAGTCCTTTTTCTTCTGGGGTTTTCGCTTTTTCTGGTCGTGTGTAAATAGTTGCATTTTTTCCAGGCACATAGGTCCTGTCATTAATTTCTATGAACAAATCTTTGATGTCTTTTTTCGAGATATAAGCCACGCCATCGTTTTCTATCAACAATGCCTCTCTGCTAAAAAGTGGTGGATGTTCTACCACTCCATTTTTTACGCAAAGACCAAATGGTGTGCCCACCTGATCATAGATGGTGGCACAATCAATTGGGTCCATGATAAAAAAGTTAGCATTGACTTTCACCTGGGCATCCTGTTCTACTTCAGACAAATACCCTGCAAAAGGTCCTACTGGAATAATCTGTGTCTTTGGCAGTTTTCCGCAAACGATACGGACACAACCACGAGCCTCCAAATCTTTATAAAATCGCTCTGCAGCTGCGGTCTTAAAAACAGGAGTTTTGCCTTTTAACTTCACACCCTCCTGCAACAGGATGCTGGCGATGGTCAGTGAATCTGTCACCTTTCCATAACGCTCACTTTCGTAGCAAAACATATCCTCATCACAAACCTGCGATGACTTATCCAAATATTCCCTAATATCCACATCCTCTGGCAGACAAAACATCACCATATGTGGAAAAATCCATGGACAGGCTGGCACCAGATAATTCTGATAAATGTCACCAAAACACTCCAACGCCTTTACCTGCTCTTCCAAACTATTCTGTTTTAAAGCCAGAAAATCCAACTGTGACCAATCATCCCATCTGACTACCTGCACTCTTTGCACTTCCCCATTTTCTCGAACAAAAACCTTTACTTCTGAATTCATTTATACTTCTCCTGCTGAACCGTATTTTTCACCAAGTTTACTTTCTGCTTCTTCTTTGCTTGTTACAAATCCCTTTTTCTCACTCATAACTTTTCTCCTTATTCAGGTTCTCATCGTAAGGTTATTATATCATAGTTTTCTCTTGTTCTCACTCTTTTTCCTGTCTATGCTCATTTTAAATGCAATTGGGCGTAGGTGTGTTTTTCTTGGGCGCTACGCCCACAGTTTTCCACCTACGCCCATGTTACCACTAGCTAATTAGCCTTTTGCATACATCTGCTTTAACTGCTGCACCTTTTTCTCATCTGCCTCTGGTGTTGGATACAACCCTTTTTCGTGCATCATGCAAAATACATCCTGCTGGATTTCATGTTCTTCTTCTAAGATGTCGAGAATTGTTTCGCGTACATTTTCATGCACACATTCATTGGATGCCTTATTAAAAAGTTCTGTAGTTGATTTCTGTGTGGATAATGCATCCCCTAAAATTTCTTTTTCTGTATAAACTGGCATACGATAGACCTCCTATGATAAATGAGAATAGATTTCATTAAAATGCGACTGATGCTTATCAGAAATTTCAAGCATCTTTTCTTTTACCTGCTCATCTGTTGCATGCTCTGCGAGCATTTTGAATTTTTTCACTAAAAGATCTTCGTCTGCGAGAAGCTCCTGGATGGAAGCAAGCTCTTTTTCGGATAACTGTGCCATAATAGATACCTCCTAAAATTTTTTAATTATTTACAATGGAAGTATTTGCAATTAGTGGAAAAACTATACTTGTTTATGATAAAATATGTGTATTGAATTTCGGAGATTTTTGAAAGGAGCAATTTTATGAAACCAACCGTATATTTTTCCCGTGAAATTACACCTGAAAAAGTATTAGAACTCTATAAACTTTTAGGCAAAGAATTAAATGGAAACGTAGCGATAAAGGTACATTCTGGCGAAACTGGAAACCAGAATTTCCTACGTCCTGCATTTTGGAAACCACTCATTGACCACGTAGGCGGCACAGTGGTAGAAGCCAACACTGCTTATGAGGGCACACGAAATACCACTACCAAACATCTCGTAACCATTCGTGAACATGGCTGGAACAGAGATTTTGACGTAGAGATTTTAGATGACGAAGGACCAGATATGGTACTTGAGATTCCAAATGGAAAAGTCATTCAAAAAAACTATGTTGGTAAGAATTTAGAAAAATACGATTCCCTTTTAGTATTGTCTCATTTTAAAGGACATCCTATGGGCGGATATGGCGGAGCATTGAAACAGCTTTCTATCGGTATCGCTTCTTCTTTTGGGAAGGCGTATATCCATGGCGCTGGTGTGCCAGAAGATATCTGGACTGCAGACCACGATAGTTTTCTTCGCAGTATGGCGGATGCAGCCTCTTCTGTCGTAGACTACTTTAAGGGTAATGCAGTTTATATAAATGTTATGAAAAACATGTCTGTTGACTGTGACTGCTGTGCGGTTGCAGAAGACCCATGTATGAAGGATATCGGCATCCTGATATCTCTTGATCCTATCGCCATCGACCAGGCTTGTATCGACTTGGTTTATGCAGCTACAGACGATCCAGGTCAGGCACATCTTTTGGAACGTATCGAAAGCAGACACGGTGTACTTACCATTGAAGCCGCTGGAGAACTTGGATATGGCTCCAGAGAATATGAATTAGTAGAAGTATAATGAAAAGGAGAAATAAAATGGCAAAAACAACACAAGACATTATTAATTTTATCCAAGAAGAAGGCATCCAGATGGTAGACTTTAAAATCGTTGATATCAACGGTCAGTTCCGCCATGTAACAATTCCTGCTTCTCAGTTTACAGAAGATACCATGAAAGACGGTATCGGCTTTGATGCATCTAATTATGGCTATGCTGTAGTAGAAAAAAGCGACATGGTATTTATCCCAGATTTGGATA
>CAZDAP010000151.1:0-3807 GCA_964503585.1 uncultured Lachnobacterium sp.
TAATGAATATTAATTCGGATAAAATGAGGAGGCAAAAAGTAGCCTCCTCTATAGATTTTAAGAGGTGTCATTATGGGAAAGTATATTAAACCGTTTGCTGTCTTTTTATTAATTATACTAATTACAGGTTGCAATAATAAAAATATGGACATAAACAATTCTGAGAGCATAAATAGTTTTGAAAATAGAGATAATTCAGAGCCTATCGTTTATGAAAATGAAATAAAACATGTTCAAGAAGAAAATAAACAGGATACCAATACATCCATTTTATACGAAGGTATTACATATCAAATAATTGATGTTCAAATTGGAAAAGAAGTTGGGAATCACAAAAAAGAAGACTTTACATTTTGGACGAAAGAAGTAGATGAAGAAGGTAATTTAACTGGTTTTGAACAATATATTTGGGTGACATTAAATGTAAAAAATACAACAAATGAAGAAAAAGAAATCTTAGTAAATTATCCTATAGTATGGATTAGTTCTGATAATGTTGTAATAGAAGCTGCTTCTGAAGCTATTTATTTATATCCCAACCAAGGTAATAGAAAACCACAAGAAAAATTCCACTGTATATTAAAAGGTGCAGAAGAAAAACAAATAGAAATAGGATATCTTCTTTTTGAAACAAACCCAAAAGATTCTCTATACTTTTGTTTAGGAAATAGTGGTTCTGAATTAGATAATTCAAATAATATATTCTTATATTTAGGAGAAGTAAGAAATGAAAAATGAGTTAAAAGTAGAATTTCAAAGAGCATACAATAGCTATGGCTTCCAATTCGCATTTTTTGTTGGTATATCCATAGCAATTTTTCATTTTATATTCATGATATTGCCTTTGAAAGATAATGTATTATTAGGCGATTATCCATTATCCGTTTTTGGGAAATGGCTTTGTGGTGAAGATAGTTCCTTTTTTCCTACTTTATATTATTTTACAGTTCCTATTTTAATCGCTTTGCCTAATGCAGGTACATATAAAGCAGATCTCGCAACAGGGTATATTAGGAATGTATTATCTCGGACCGCTAGAAAAAATTATTTTGTTGCAAAATATATCGTTACATTTTTCATAGGTGGTTTTATAGCTGTATTTCCTATGATATTAAATTTTTTATTAACAGCAACCATATTGCCAGCGGTAATACCACAGGCTTCAACAGGTTATTTTCCAATATTCAGTTATAGTATGTTAGGTGATTTGTACTATAGTCATCCATATGTATATCTATGTATTTATATGGTTATCAATTTTGTGTTTTTTGGATGCCTTGCAACATTATCTTTACTGGCAGCGTACATTTGTGAAAAATTGTTCACAACGATATTAGCACCATTTATTATCTATCTTTTTGTGTATGCAGTAACACAACTTACTGGTTGGCATATATTATGTCCATTTGGTTTTCTAAGACCTAGTCAGCCCATCCCAACAAATGGTGCGGTTGTGTTGATTGAAATTTTGTGTATGTGTCTTGCGGGAGGTGTTTATTATTATGTTGGAAAGAAAAAAGACATCTATTAAGGGCATACTTCTTTATGAATGTAAGAATGGATTTTATCAAAATAGAGTTCAGATTTTTATTGGAATTGGAGTCTTAGTATTTATCATTTATATGGTTATTCAAGATTCGATTTTGCTAAATAATTATGTAAATATTGGAGACTGTTGGTTCTATTTGTTCTCAGGAAGTCCTGAATATATATATTCTTCTGATGCAAAGTTTGAATTGCCAATTCTTTGGTTTTTATTTCACACTTATTTATTATACATGATATGTAATTATCCGGTAAATGATTTGGATGAATTGGGATTGCAAAGTATGATGTTATCAAAAAGCAGAGAGAAATGGCTAACTGGAAAGCTAGTCTGGGCGATTACAATGGTATGTATATATTACTTATTGGCGTTTTTGGTTATGATAGTGGAAGTTATAATTAATAATAACTTCTTGGAACAGAAGATAGGATTAGAATTCACAACACTTATTATGGGAGACAAGGGATTTGTTCCATATATTTTGCCATTGATTTCTGATATTGCAATAGCTATTTTACAAATGTCACTTTCCTTTTTATTTAATCCATTCTGTGCGTTTGTTTTTTCTATTTTATATTTCATATTATCTGTATATTTCAAAAATCCGTTTTTGTTAGGAAATTATTCTATGTTTCTAAGAAATATATCGTTTTCAGAAAATGGACTAAACACAGAATATGGAATTGCAATATGTGTTCTATATATTGTCTTATGTATATTTATTTGTATGTACCATATACATACAAGAGATATTTTCGGAAAAAGTTTGGAGGTATGAGAATGAGAGTGAAAATAAAAGATGTTTCTAAGTCTATAAAAGGAAATCTAGTGCTTGACTCTATTTCTATTGATATGGAATCAGGAAAAATATATGGTTTACAAGGTAAAAATGGTTCAGGAAAAACAATGTTAATGCGAGCGATATGTGGTTTTATACATCCTACAACTGGTGAAGTGGAAATAAATGGAGAGATTTTAGGCAAGCAGATTTCGTTTCCGCCAAGTATAGGTGTGTTAATCGAACATCCAGCATTTCTTGCTAATTATACTGCTTTTGATAATTTAAAATTGTTAGCTACAATTCAAGGTATAATTTCAGATAGTGATATCAAAGAGGCACTTCAAAAAGTAGGACTAGATCCAAATGACAAAAGAAAATATAAGAAATTTTCATTAGGAATGAAACAAAGATTAGGAATTGCCTGTGCAATTATGGAACATCCTCAGATAGTTGTTTTGGACGAGCCGTTTAATGCATTAGATGTTTCTGGCATAGAACTAATAAGAAATTTAATTTTGGCATTGAAAAAAGAAGGGACATTGATTATATTGGCATGTCATGACCTGGAAGAATTAAAAAATCTTTCGGATGAAATATTTGTAATGAATGATGGAAAGGTAGTGGAGATAATAAAAGTATGAAAAAGAAAAAAATTGTGATTATATATGGAATTATCATAGTGTTAGCTATACTTTGGTTCATTCAATATAAAAATATAAACGACAAATATCCAAATCCTGTAGAACATGTTGCATATATTGGTCAGGAACTACAGGTTGATGGATTTTCTTTCAAATTAAAGTCTTGGGAATGGTATGATGGTAGTATTGTAGAGGAGATATTACCTAATTATAAAATTTTGACAGATGCTAATGGTGTAGAGTATCCATTTGAGAAAGAGAAAGTCGCACTCGCAACTGTAGAGTTTTGTAAAATGAGCGAAGATAATACATATTTTGATATTACAAATATTAAATTTGAGATGGGCGCTTGGCATAATCAATGGGATAGTGAACTGTATGAAGAATTGAATGGGGAAAACATTTTATTTTTAGAATTAAAAAAAGGTGAAAAAGTAGAAATCGTTTTTCCTATCGTAATGTATGATTTTCAATTTGATGAACAAACATGGAGTTCCATAGAGGAAAAAGACGTTAATATTGTGATTGCATGTTATCCAGAAAAATATGTGCTACAAAATAAAGAAAACGATAAGAAATATTGATAGTGGTTACTACAAATTGTAGAATTCGAGTGGAAAAAGACCACTTCCTTTACCGTGTTAAAAAGATTATGTGAAAGAGGTATCTTTCAAAATCAAAATGGCACCGTTACTTCTTTAATCTCAAGAGAGGAATATTACGCACGTCATAGTGAGAAGTATGTAGAAGAAACCTTTATTTCCTAAGTTTATTTCATATGCATTATGTCTGATTCTACTGGACGCAGAATGTTTACTGAGAATCCTAATCTAAAGGGA
>CAZDAP010000152.1:0-3799 GCA_964503585.1 uncultured Lachnobacterium sp.
TTGGTGATAAAGTAAAATGTATCTGTCTTGGAAAAGATAAGATGGGAAGAATCAGTTTCTCTATCAAAGACGTTCCAGCGGAAGCTTAGTAAAAGGGTTTTCTAAAAGATACGAAAGAGGGCTATTATATATGAAATATGCGAGCGCTTGCGCTTAATCGATGCGTAGCAGTACTAAGTTCGTAGCGACTAAAGTCACTACTCACTAAGTGCTGACGCATCTCAAAATCGCTAATTTCATATATAATAGCCCTCTTTCTCAAATTTTTTAAGAAAATTTACTAAGCCAGATAGAGGTTTGCGCATATATTGTAATTAAGAAATAATAAGAGACTTATATATGAAACGAGTTAAAAAAGAGGTGCAGGCAAAACAGGTATATTTAGATGGATATACAGGGCGAGGAGTACGAATCGCTTTATTAGATACAGGTGTTGCACCTCATGCTGGATTAAGAAATAATATTGTGTATTTTAAAGACTATATAAACGGTAAAAAACAGGTGTATGACGATAATGGCCATGGAACACATATTGCTGGAATATTGTGTGGCGATTTAGACAAAAATAATGAAGTAATGGGTATGGCACCAAATGCAGAATTATTTGTTTTTAAAATATTAGACAGGAATGGAAACGGAAGTACAGAGAAAGCCATCCAGGCTTTGGATTGGATTCAGGCCAATCATAAAAGATACAAAATAAGAATCTTAAATTTTTCTATGGGATATCTCTCTAACTCAAATCCAAATCTTCAAAAAAAATTAATTGATAAATTAGAAGAATTATGGGAGGAAGGAGTAGTGGTAGTGACAGCTGCAGGAAATAATGGCCCTAAAGAAAATTCGATTACAGTTCCTGGAGTATCCAGAAAGGTCATTACAGTGGGGTCAAGTGATGATATATACGAAACAAATAAAAGTTATAGTGGCAGAGGTCCTACGGCGTGTTGTATTGTGAAGCCTGAGATATTGGCACCAGGTACCAATATTGAAAGTTATGCACTAAAAGCAGGAGAATATGAAGTAAAGAGCGGAACTTCCATGTCGGTACCCATTGTTTGTGGAGCATTAGCCCTTGCTTTAGAAAAAAATCAAAATTTACGTCCTTCAGAGATAAAAATGCTTCTTTATGATACGGTTTCAGAAAAAATTAAGAATTTAAGCCCTTCTTGGGGCATTCTTGATGTTGATAATCTGATGAAAATGCTATAAAATAACTTTCTGGAGGCATAACAAATGAAGAAGTTTTTAAATAAGTTATTTGGTAGATTGGTATTAACTGCAATTATTATTCTGTGTCAATTTTTATGGATTGTTGCAACGCTTTACGAGGCGGGAGATATTAATCCATGGTTTTCTATCGCTCTGCGTATGATTTCTGTGATGACGGCATTATATGTTGTTTATAAGGATATGCGCCCACATAATAAATTGTCATGGATATTTTTAATTTTGTTTCTTCCAATTGTAGGATGTCCTTGTTATTTTTTGTTTGGACGTTCTGAAATGACAAAGAAATCTCGTGAACAAATGGCTACGTTGCAGGCATTTGTAGAACCTTTGCGAGAAAAACAGGAAGAGGTGGAAGCATATATCAAAAATGAGGATGAGATTGCTTATAAGCAGATGAATCTTCCTCAGAATGTAGGAAACTATCCGGTGTATATGGAGGCGGAATCCAAGTACTATTCGGTTGGTGATGATATGTTTGTGGATATGATAGAGGATATAAAAAATGCCAAGGAATTTGTTTTCTTAGAATTCTTTATCATGAAACAGGGACAGATGTTTGATACATTAATAGATGTTTTGGAAGAACGTGCAAAAGCTGGTGTACATGTACGTCTTATATATGATGATATGGGATGTATCGATGAATTTCCTCGCTGGTTTTATAAAGATTTACAAAAGAAAGGAATTCATGTTGCATGTTTTAATCCATTCCGACCTTTTTTATCGATTATTATGAATAATCGTGATCATCGTAAAATCGTAGTTGTTGACGGAAAAGTGGCTTATACAGGTGGATTGAATATTGCAGATGAATACATCAATGCTATTGAACGTTTTGGTCATTGGAAAGATGCAGGAGTTCGTATTACAGGAGATGCTGTGTGGTCGTTTACAACCATGTATCTCGAAATGTGGAACTTTATTACAAAAGGGACAGAAGATTTCACGAAATTTAAGGTCATGGAAAATGATAATAAGGCATTAATGGAACAGAAGAAAGGCTTTGTTCAGCCATATGGAGATTGTCCGTTAGATAAAAGATATTTAATAGAAGGTATTTATCTTAATCTAATTAATCATGCCCGAGATTATGTGTATATCTATACACCTTATTTGATTCTTGGTTCCGAACTGTCCGCAGCGCTGATTAATGCTGCTAGAAGTGGTGTGGATGTGCGTATTGTTACACCAGCCATTCCGGACAAAAAAATGGTGTTTTTACTGACTCAGTCCAATTATGAAAACTTGATTCGCGGTGGCGTAAAGATTTATCAATATACACCTGGTTTTATTCATTCAAAATGTTTTGTTGTGGACGATAAGTATGCTTCGGTTGGTACAACAAATCTAGATTTTAGAGCCTTGTATCTGCATTTTGAATGTGGTACACTCTTGTACAATACGGAGAGTGTTATGAAAGTGAAAGAAGATGCATTAAATACATTTGCGATTAGCAGACAGATATCGTTAGAAGAATGTGAAAATAAGAATTTCTTCTATCAGCTTTTCCTAAGTGTGATGCAACTCTTTTCTCCATTGTTATAAAGAGGAAATAAATAGTATGGATATGACTGTAAAATTACAGGTGTTTGAAGGTCCGTTGGATTTACTTTTACACCTGTTAGATAAAAATAAAGTAAATATTTATGATATTCCAATTGTGGAAATTACAAACCAATATATGGAATATATTGAAGAAATGAAACGGCAGGATTTGAATATTCTCAGTGAGTTTTTAGTGATGGCAGCCACATTGATTGATATTAAATCAAGAATGTTGCTTCCAGCAACAGCAGAGGATGAAGAAGAGGAAGAAGATCCTAGAAATGAATTGGTTCAGCAGTTGTTGGAATACAAAATGTATAAATGTATGGCATATGAACTGAAAGATCGTCAGATGGATGCCTGTCGCGTTATGTTTAAAGAACCAACCATTCCAGAAGAAGTATTGGCATATGAAGAGCCAATTAATATGGAAGAATTAGTATCAGATGTAACACTTGCAAAGTTAAATGAGATTTTTAAGAGTATCATGAAAAAGCAGGTGGATAAAATCGATCCAATCCGTTCGAAATACGGAAAAATTCAAAAAGAAGAAGTTTCGTTAGAAGAAAAAATGTTGTTTTTGGAGAACTATGCAATGCAGCACAAGCACTTTAGTTTTCGAAATTTATTAGAAGCGCAATCTTCAAAAGTAGAGATTATAGTAACATTTTTGGCGATTTTAGAACTTATGAAAGTTGGAAAGATTTTTATATCGCAAGAAAAGATTTTTGATGATATCAAGATTGAGTCAAAAATTGTTGCGTAAAACTTCAAAATAGAAGAGGAAGTATGAAAATGGAAGAAAAGAATTATCGTGCCATTATTGAAGCGATTTTATTTACCATGGGAGAATCTGTGGAATTGGCTAAAATCGCTGAGGCTATTGAATTAGATAAAAAAGAAACAAAACGAATTTTAGATGACATGATAGAAGAATGGAACAGTTCTGATCGTGGAATTGCAATTATGGAATTTGATGGTGCGTATCAGATGTGTACAAAAAATGAGATGTATGAATATT
>CAZDAP010000153.1:0-3763 GCA_964503585.1 uncultured Lachnobacterium sp.
TATAAGACATCGCATTACTCGTTTGATACGAGAAAGTTATAGACTGCAGGAAGACATGTTCAATAGTAGTTTGGATATTGTGGTCATCGCAAGAAGTGCAGCACGTGAAGTTAATTATAAAGAAATTGAAAGTGCTTTGTTACATCTTGGAGGTCTTCATAAAATTATTAACTAAAGTTTAATTAATGTAGAAAAGAAGATGGAGTCATATTGAAAAATATCTTAATTAGTATTATAAAGTTTTATCAAAAATATATATCACCAATGAAAACAACAAAATGTCCTTATTATCCTACATGTTCGAGATATGGACTTGAAGCTATAAAGAAACATGGAGCATTAAAAGGAAGTTGTTTGGCTGCGTGGAGAATATTAAGATGTAATCCTTTTTCAAAAGGAGGATATGATCCAGTTCCATAGTGGAGGTTTATATGACAAACATATTATTGACACCTTATGATGGTGCAATACTTGGACCTATTGCTAAATTATTAGGTTGGCTCATGGATGCCATCTATATGTTTATGTACAATGTTTTTGGTATTGAAAACGTTGGTTTGAGTATTATTATCTTTACAATTGTTATTTATACCCTTATGCTGCCACTTACTTACAAGCAGCAGAAATTTTCTAAATTATCTCAGGCAATGCAGCCTGAATTGAAAGCAATTCAGGAAAAATACAAAGGCAGAAGAGATGAAGCTGCTCAGATGGCTATGAATAATGAAACACAGATGGTTTATGATAAATATGGTGTTTCTCCAATGGGTAGTTGTGCTCAGATGATAATTCAGATGCCTATTTTGTTTGCATTGTATCGTGTATTTTATAATGTACCTGCTTACATTACATCTGTACGTGATAAATTTGTGGTAATTGCAGATGAGATCATGACATATGATGGATTTGCTGATATTATGACAAAAATCCAGACAGATTATAAAGTTACAACAGGTTCAAAATTTGATTTTGTTGTTTCTGATACAAATACAATTGATCAGGTAAGAAACTATATCATTGATGTTATTTATAAAGTACCTTCTATTGATAGTTTAGTTACACCTAATGCAGATGGTGAAGTTTACTTTACAGCATTAGATAGTGTTACAGAAATTATAAACAGTGGTGTAGATGCGTTCCATGAATTTAATTTCTTCTTAGGATTAAATATTTCCAATACACCTTGGAATATTATTCAGGAAAGTTTTGCATCAAAAAATTACTTAATGGTAATTGCAGCTTTATTAGTTCCTGTTATTGCATACTTAACTCAGGTACTTAATATTAAGTTAATGCCATCAGCAAATAATAATGATAAAAATAATCAGAATGATATGATGGCTCAGCAGATGAAAATGATGAACAAAATGATGCCACTTATGTCATTGTTCTTCTGTTTTACTTTACCAGTAGGTCTTGGTATTTATTGGATTATTTCAGCAGCATACAGAAGTGTTCAGCAGGTAACAATCAATAAAATCATTCAGAATATGAGTTTAGATGATATTGTTGAAAAGAATAAAGAAAAAGCAAAGAAAAAACAGGAAAAACGTGGTGTTTACGAAAATCAGATTCGTGAAGCAGCTGCTATGAAGACAAGAACAATTGAAAGTAAAGCTAACATCGGTAACTATGCAGATTCTGATTCAAAAGCAGGCTCATACAATAATGTAAATAAAAATTACAAACCAGGCAGTATGGCTGCAAAAGCGAATATGGTTAGAGAATATAATGAAAGAAATTCTCGTAAATAGTGGAGGAATTGAAAATGGAATTTATTGAAGTTTCAGCAAAAACAGTAGATGAAGCTTTAACAGAAGCTTCCATTACTCTTGGAATTCCAAGTAGTGAAATTGAATATGAAGTTGTAGAAAAAGGAAGTACAGGTTTCTTAGGAATTGGTAGTAAAAATGCCATCATCAAAGCTCGTAAGAAATTCTCTGTAGAAGAAAATGTAAAAGATTTCTTAAAATCTGTATTTCATGCTATGAACATGGCAGTTGAAATTGTTGTAAAAGTAAATGAAGAAGAAAAATTAATCGAAGTAGATTTACAGGGTGAAGACATGGGAATCCTGATTGGTAAAAGAGGACAGACCCTTGATTCTTTACAGTATTTAACAAATCTTGCAGTAAATAAACATTCTGAAAACTATTATAAAGTAAAAGTTGATACAGAAGATTACCGTAAGAGAAGAAAAGATACTTTAGAAAATCTTGCAAAGAACATTGCTTATAAAGTAAAGAGAACAAAACGTTCTGTTGCTTTAGAACCAATGAATCCTTTTGAAAGACGAGTAATTCACTCAGCTCTTCAGAATGACAAATTTGTTACAACACACAGTGAAGGTGATGAACCTTATCGTCATGTTGTAGTAACACTTAAAAAATAAATAAAATAGGGCTGTCAGTTTGACAGCCCTTTATTTATGAGATGAAATATTTTCAAATATATTATATAATGAGGAATGATGATATATTTGAAAATATTTTATTGAAAATCTTTTATAGAAAAGGAGATTTTATGAAATCAGATACAATTGCTGCAGTTGCAACTGCTATGAGTCCAAGTGGAATTGGTATTATAAGATTAAGTGGTGATGAGTCTTTAGAAATTATTGATAAGATTTATCGTTCGAAAATGAATAAGAAAAAAATAAGCCAGTGTGATTCTCATACCATTCATTATGGATATATTTATGATGGAGAAGAAATGATTGATGAGGTTATGGTGCTTTTAATGAAAGCTCCTAATACCTATACAAAAGAAGATACCATTGAGATAGATTGTCACGGTGGCGTTTTCGTAATGAAAAGAATTTTAGAAACTGTCATTAAATATGGAGCAAGACCTGCTGAACCAGGAGAATTTACAAAACGTGCATTTTTGAATGGTCGTATCGATTTAACACAGGCAGAATCAGTTATTGACGTTATTAATTCAAAAAACTCTTTTGCTTTGAAGTCTTCTTTGAGTCAGTTAAAAGGTTCTGTACTTACAGATGTGAAAAAAATTCGTGGAAATATTTTGCATGAGATTGCTTTTATTGAAACAGCACTGGATGATCCAGAGCATATTTCTTTGGATGGTTATAATGAACAGTTGCTTTCGGTTGTAAATCATGAGAGAAAAGAAATTAAGAGACTTTTGGATTCTTCTGATAATGGACGTATTTTAAAAGAAGGTATTAATACGGTTATTTTAGGAAAACCAAATGCAGGAAAATCTTCTCTCTTAAATGTTCTAGTAGGTGAGGAAAGAGCAATTGTAACAGATATTGCTGGAACTACTCGAGATGTATTAGAAGAACAGATTAATCTTCATGGTATTTCTCTTAATATTATGGATACAGCTGGTATTCGTAATACAGAAGATGTGGTAGAAAAGATTGGTGTATCTAAAGCAAAAGAATATGCAAACAAAGCAGATTTTATTATTTATGTCATTGATAGTTCTACTGTACTAGATGATAGCGATTTTGAAATCATGGAAATATTAAAAGATAAAAAAGCAGTAGTTCTTTTAAATAAATCAGATTTGGATGTGGTAACTTCTAAAGAAGAAGTAGAGAAACATTTGGATAAAGCAATTATTGCTATTTCTGCAAAAGAGAATACTGGAATTACAGAATTAGAGGATAAAATAAAAGAAATGTTCTTCCATGGAGAAGTTTCTTTTAATGATGAAGTGTATATTACAAATATTCGTCAGAAAAATTCTTTACAGGATGCATTGGATAGTTTAAATTTAGTAGTGCAAAGTA
>CAZDAP010000154.1:0-3745 GCA_964503585.1 uncultured Lachnobacterium sp.
TATTCGGTTTTTGCATCACATGTGACATCACACATGAGCTTTTTAAATGTTTTTAAGTCTACTTCTGGCATCATAACAGTAGAATGTACCTGACAACCCTGAAGTTTTGGAAGCTGTGCAAGTGCTAATGCGGCTTTTTCGTTGTTTGCAGCAGTGGCAGATAATGCAATCAGCACTTCGTCTGTATGAAGACGTGGGTTTTTACTGCCTAAGTACTGTGTTTTCAAAGCCTGAATAGGAGCAATGGATTCTGGAGAAAGAATCAGTTCCTTATGAGGAATACCAGCCAAATCCTTGATAGCATTCATAAGAACTGCGGCACTAGAACCAAGAAGTTCTCCAGCCTTTCCTGTTACAATGCGTCCATCCTGAAGTTCAATGGCTGCGGCTGCAGCACCACTGGCTTCTGCACGACTTCTTGCAGGTGGAACTACGCTACGATGAGTTGGTAACAATTCCTCCTGCTGCATTAAAAGTTCTAATTTATTTAATTCTTCTTCGGTACGCGTTCCATCTGCAACACCCACCAAAGCCTTGTAGTATCTTCGAATAATTTCCTGTCTGGATGCTTCGCGGCAAACTTCATCATCTATGATGCTGTTTCCTACCATATTTACGCCCATGTCTGTTGGAGAGGCATATGGACTCTTGCCATAGATTTTCATGAAAATCGCATTAAGTACAGGGAAAATTTCCACATCACGGTTATAATTTACGGTTGTCACACCATATGCTTTCATGTGGTATGGATCAATCATATTAATATCATTTAAATCTGCTGTAGCAGCCTCATATGCCAAGTTTACAGTATGATCAAGAGGCAGGTTCCAAATAGGGAAGGTCTCAAACTTTGCATAACCAGCACGTATACCACGTTTATGTTCATGGTAAAGCTGAGAGAGACAGGTTGCCATTTTTCCACTTCCTGGACCAGGTGCAGTTACTACAACAAGAGGTCTGGTAGTTTCGATATAGTCATTTCTTCCGAAACCTTCATCGCATACAATCTGAGTCACGTTGGTAGGGTATCCTGGAATTGCAAAATGGTGATATACTTTTACCCCCAAAGATTCCAAACGTTTCTGAAAATGGATTAACGCATGATGTTCTTTATACATGGTAAGAACCACACTGCCTACATATAATCCTTTTCTACGAAATGCATCAATCAAACGAACGACATCATCATCATAAGTAATGCCTAAGTCTTCGCGAATTTTATTTTTAATAATGTCTTCGACATTTACAACCATAACAATTTCAGCCTGGTCTTTCAGTTGTAAAAGCATTTGCAATTTACTATCTGCCTGAAAACCTGGAAGAACTCTTGCTGCATGGTAGTCATCGAAAAGTTTGCCGCCAAACTCTAAATAAAGTTTATTGTCAAATTTTGCAATGCGGTCCATGATGTGTTCAGATTGCATTTTTAAGTATTTTTCATTGTCAAAACCTATTTTCATAAAATCGCCTCACTTCTAGTTCGATACTATATTGATGCTGTTTTTATGCATCCAAAAACTAGATTTAAGTATAGCACATATTTTAAAGAGATACAAATCATTTGCAATTAATTTTTATGGAAGAATAGTAAAAAAATGGTTTGTCGATTCTTGTCGATAACTTGAAAAAAGTGTAGAATAGCAGTATATTATGAGATACAACATATAAAAGGGGAACGAGAGTTTTTTATGAAAAAACTGTTTTTGTATTTGATTATATCATTGTGTTATATGGAGGGAGTTTACCATTTGGGGACATTCGGATTTGTTTCTGTTAATCCGTTTTTGCTTTTGGGATCGGTACTGATCGTGGCAGCTTTGGAAACACTGATTGTGGGAGTAGCCAAGAAAGAAGTGGTGAACAAAGTCTTATTCTGGGTTCTTTCCGTAGTAAATTATTTTGTTTTTGCTAGTCAGGTGGTTTATTATTACATTTTTAAGAAGCCTCTTTTGCTGGATGCAGTTGTGAATGCAGGTGCGGCTGCTCTGACAGATTTTTGGCAGGTAGCTTTGGATGGAATTGTAAAATCGGTTCCACAATTATTGCTTTTGACTGTACCGATGATTGTTGGAGGTGTTCTGCTTTATAAAAAATATCTGAAAAAATTTACGTTGAAGAAATTAGAGTATATCACATTGTTGGTGTATAGTGTGATTGGAATAACTTTATCGGCAGGCTTTTTCGTGATAGGTTATGTGATGGAAACAGAAGAGTACGAAGCTTATCAGGAGATGTATGATCCAGAAGTGGTGGTTCGTAAATTTGGTGTTTTGCCATTATACGAAAGACAGTTTCTGGGAGATTTGCTTCCGGAGGTGAAAGTTAATTTTGCAGATATCAATTCTATGTATGTGAGCGCAGATGGAAACACAGACAATTCTACGGAAGAAATAGAAGAGCCAGCATATGATACTTCTCCAAATGTGTTGAACGTAGATATGGAGGCGTTGTTGTCAAATGAGGATGAGGATATTCAGAAGTTAGCAGAGATTATGCAGTCTTTGACACCAACGAACAAAAACGAATACACGGGCATGTTTGAAGGATATAATTTAATCTATTTAACAGCAGAGGCTTTTGCGCCTTATGCTGTAGATGAGGAACTTATGCCTACATTGTATAAGATGCTAAATAGTGGCGTGATAGTAGAGGATTATTATATTCCGCTGTGGGCAACCAGTACAAGTGATGGAGAATATGTAAATTTAACTGGACAGATTCCAGACGAACAGTTTAGCATGAAACGTACCCAAAGTAATGCACAGCCATATTCTCTTCCTGCTTACTTTGCAGCAGAGGGAGTAAAAAGTTTTGCATATCATAATAATTCACTTTCTTATTATGACAGGCATTTGACCCATCCGAACCTTGGTTATGATTTTAAAGCAGCACGTTTAGGTGCATGCTCCAGTAGTACCTATGGGGATTCGATTTTTGAAATGGAGAATCCAAATGCTTGGCCAGCATCGGATTATGAGATGATGGTAGCGACTATTCCAGAGTGGATTAATGAAGAGCGTTTTCATGCATATTACATGACGGTTTCTGGACATAGTCTTTATTCAACTGAGGGAAATGCTATGACAGCTAAAAACTGGGATGTAGTACAGGATTTGGATTGCTCGGATGACATGAAGGCATATATAGCATGTAATTATGAGTTGGAAAAAGCCATGGCGTATCTGGTAGAAGAGTTGGAAAAAGCCGGCAAACTAGATAATACCGTGATTGTATTAAGTGCAGATCATTATCCATATGGGTTAGAAGATGCAGCGATTGATGAATACTTGGGAGAAGAACAGGATGATCTCGAGAGATATAAAAATTGTGTTATCATCTGGAATAGTGAGATGGAACCAATTACCGTAGAAAAAACTTGTAGTTCATTGGATCTTTTGCCAACAATTTTGAATTTGTTTGGTTTTGAGTATGATTCCAGATTGTTCCCTGGAAACGATATGCTATCGGATTCCCCATCATTGGTGGTTTTTGCAAACCGCAGTTTTATAACGGATAGTGTAATCTACAATGCAAAAGAGGGAACGGTAGTGTCACGAACTGGTGAAGAAGTTTCAGAAGAATACATAGCCAATATGAAAAGTTATGTAAAGATGCTGTTCCAATATTCAGCGGGAATATTAGACGATGACTTTTTCCGTTATGTAGACCAAGCAGTAACATATGACGAATAAAAATGAATAGGCCGTTACCAAATGGATGTTATCCCTGGCGTAGCGGCCTTTTT
>CAZDAP010000155.1:0-3696 GCA_964503585.1 uncultured Lachnobacterium sp.
TATATAAGAAAAATACGAAAAAACTTAGTCAGTTTCATTGACTTGTTTAAAAAATGGGAGTATTATAATTCTATGTAATTTTATACAAAAAATATTAATAATGCACAAGCAAATTGTGCACAAAGACAAGCGAATGAGGAGAACACTATGGGGAAGAGGATTGGTAGCAAGATAATTTCAATGTTGGCTGTTATAACAGTTATGTTTTTGGTTTCATCTTTTGCCAGTGGCTTTGCGCAGGAGCAGGCTCTTGGTGGAATGAACAGACTTTATAATAATTGGGTACAGTTGGAAAGATATGAAACTCAGTTAGTGAAGCAGGTGGATAATACCACATTTTATGCGAATATGATTGTACATTATGAAATGCCAGCAGTTCAGCAATCTTTATCAGAAAGTATTCCAGAAATGATTGTTGCTACAGAGGCTATTTTTGCAGAAATGCATGCAATTGTAGACGGTTTGGAATCTGGTGATATTGCAGGAGTTACAAAGGAAGATGTAAAAGCCGCACTTACCGCATATGAAGAAGCTGTTGCAGTAGTACAGAATCAGGCGGCCACAGTTGCAGAGTTGTATTTGGCTGGTGATCCAGAGGCTTCTGCAAATGCAAATAATGGTGCGTCAAAAAATATTGAAGTGCTGACAGCTGCTGAAACAGCATTTATGGATATGGTAAAAACATCATCCGATAGTTTAATTGAAACAAGACGTGCTACTGTAGATAGTTACGCTGCTATTTCCAATGCAATGTTCTTTATATATCTTGGTGTTGCAGCTATAATTGTTCTTGTTATAAATAAATCCATTGCAAACCCAGCAAAGAATGCAAGTGGACATTTGAATAAGATTATCGAAAATATTGAAAATAATGAAGGTGACCTTACAGAACGTATTGAAATTAAAACAAAGGACGAAGTTGGTCAGCTTGTTACAGGTGTAAATAACTTTATAGCACAGCTTCAAGGTATTATGGTTAAGATTCGTGATGAGTCAACTCATATGAATGAACTTGTAGGTAATATTACAAGTGGTATTAATGATTCAAATGAAAGTGCGGCGAGTATCTCTGCTACGATGGAAGAACTTTCAGCGAGTATGGAAGAAGTGGCTGCTACATTGGATGAAATTGTAACAGGTTCTCAGGATGTGTTAAG
The DNA here is from genome assembly GCA_964503585.1 of uncultured Lachnobacterium sp. Classification (GTDB taxonomy): domain Bacteria; phylum Bacillota; class Clostridia; order Lachnospirales; family Lachnospiraceae; genus Roseburia. The sequence continues at coordinate 1,158 of CAZDAP010000155.1, forward strand.
TTCTGCAAATGATATGAGTGACATGGCAGAAGAAGGAAAAGAGTATGTTGGTGGTATTAAGGATCGTGCAATCAATGTTCGTAGCGAGGCTGAAACAAGCAAAGCAACTACCACACAGTTAATGTCTGGTATTCGTGATATGTTAGAAGTTGCGATTGAAAATAGTCGTAGTGTAGAACAAATTAATGCTCTTACAAATGATATTTTGAGTATTTCTAGTCAGACAAACCTCTTAGCACTTAATGCGTCCATCGAAGCAGCACGTGCAGGTGAAGCGGGTAGAGGATTTGCGGTAGTAGCAGATGAAATTCGTGATCTTGCAGAACGTTCTAAGGATACTGCAAACAATATTCAGGAAATCAGTGGTATGGTTACTGGTGCAGTAGAAGATTTGGCGAAGAATGCAAATGATATGATTTCATTTATTGATGAAACAGTTCTTGGTGATTATGATAAGTTCGTGGGTATGGCAAATACATATCACGAAGATGCAGATCATATGGATGAAATCCTTCAGAATTTCTATTCAAGTGCAGAAAGACTTCGCAATACAATGGCACAGATGGCACAGGGTATTGATGGTATCAATATTGCAGTTGATGAAAGTGCACAAGGTGTTACATTGGCAGCACAGAGTACAGGCGCTTTGGTAGAATCATTGACAAGTATTAAGGGAGAAGCAGATATTAACCTTGATATTTCACAGAGTCTTCAGGGTGAAGTTAGCCGCTTCAAAAACATTTAAGAATCTAACAAGCCATGCGAATGGAATAAAAATAACCGACATGCAATTTTATTGCGATGTCGGTTTATTTTTTATTCCAGAGATTTGACTTGTTAGATAAAATAAAAAAAGAAGTTTCTTTAAAGAAACTTCTTTCAAGGAATGGGCTTAAGTGGACTCGAACCACCGACCTCACGCTTATCAGGCGTGCGCTCTAACCGGCTGAGCTATAAGCCCATTTGTTTCACAACATTGATATATTATCCCTTTTTTGGGGAATCGTCAAGGACTTTTTTAAAATATTACTATTTTTATAGTATTTTTTTTGACCATACATCTTTATAAGTTTCGTATTGCTCATTAATCCAGTCTACAATTTGACGTTTTCCCTCTTCGGTGAATGGCGCAGTATGTTCCATTTTTAAAGCGTCTTCTGTTTTATCAAAGATATATGGACCAGGCCATACCCAGGCATGAAAGATTGTCTCACCGTCTTCTGGTGTTTCCATTTTAATAAGAAAACGGAGGGGGTTCATCCAGCCAGTAAAAGTGGTTTTTTTATAATAATTTAAATTTAATACTTCGTCATAAGTTAACATTGTTTTTCCTCACGAAATGTTATGTGTTTTAGAAAAATATAAATTTTCAAGCCGTTTCATTATATCAGGTTCTGCTGGTTTTCTGCAATAAGGTTTCGGTATTCCCGTGGTGAGATACCAAATTCTTTTTTGAAAGCACGATAGAATGTGGAATAGTCAGTAAAGCCTACTTTTTCACTTAGGATGTCCAGATTGTTTTCTTCCAAAATCATACTTTTGGCAGCAATGAGACGACGCTGAGTAACATAATGATAAAAACTTACATGCATTTTCTTTTGAAAGGTTTGACCTATAGTGCTCTCGCTTACATAAAAGCGGTGTGCGGTATCTGCTAATGTAATTTTTTCATTTAAGTGTGATTCAATATAGGAAACCACATTATCCAAAAGTTCTGGTTTTTCAGTTTTTGGAGGACGATTTACAGGTTCTATCATAGCACGCCAAAACAAAGTAAGCAATTGCATGGTATTTCCGCATAGAGCGACCTGCCAGCCTTCTTTTTTCTCTTGCGCTTCCTTCAGGCCTATACGAAAATGGGTACCAATGATTTCCCAAGGTGTATTTGTCGTACGCAGAAGATACACGTGGTCGCTGTATCCTTTGGTGTCGTATGGGAGAATGTGTTTTAATCCTTCCAGAAAATCAGTACTAATCCAAAGTACAATACGTCGATATGGTTCTGCTAATTCAGAGGGGAAGAGCGGTTTGTGCCCAACGCCTGGTGGGACTAGAATAACATCACCATGCTGAAGAAGGTAGCGCTTTGTACCGACCAGATACTGTGTGCCACTATTACTGATGCAATAAACCATTTCATAAAAACTGTGGCTATGCAGGTTCACGGGAATGTCCCCAAAACTAATGTCCATATGGGTATCTACGAAACGGGAACTCATTTCTAACTCTTGATATATGTTGGAAAAATCAAGATTAAGTTTTAAAAGTTCTTCTTGAATAACAGAAGGATCTTTATCATAGAAGTTACTAATGAGTTGTGCGTCAGATAATTTCACAAAAATACCCCCTACTATTTAGTAAATATAAATAAATTATAAAGTGTATTTGAGAGATTTGCAATGTTTTTTATGATAATAGCAATTTAATTTGCGAATTCTGGGTGGTATGATAGTGGTATCTTAAGATAAGTATCAAAAATTCAAAAGAAAAGGAGAGAAAGATTATGTCAAAAGACAAAACAAAATCAGGCTTAACCTTT
>CAZDAP010000156.1:0-3674 GCA_964503585.1 uncultured Lachnobacterium sp.
TTATTTCTCATACCCTCGATATAACTATCCGCGTCATATTCGCCGCGATTCAAAGGATCCAAATAGATGACTTCCACTTCGGCTTCTTTCTGCACCATTTCACACATATCTGAACCATAGAGTTCTTCTGCAAAAATGTACTTCACGCCATGATTTTCAATGACTTCTAACACCTCTGCCACCTCTCCAGCACTGACCTGACGCTCTTCGTCCAAATCCATACAAAATGCTACTTCTAATCCCAAGTCCTCTGCTACATAGTCATATGCACAGTGGAACATAATCACTTCTTCCCCTTGGGTTAAGGTTAAGAGATTCTCCTGTTCTACTTGAAGTTCCTCCAATTTTCTGTCGTAAATTCCTGCATTTGCAAGAAAACTTTCAGCGTATTCTGGAGCCATAGATGCTAATCCATCTGCTATATTTTCTACCTGCTTACGATATAATTCTATACTCATCCAAGCGTGGGCATTGATGTCATGATTATGGGAGTCTTCGTCATGACTACCTTCTGACTCATCCTCATGATTGTGTTCTTCTGCCCCATGGATATCTCCATGATCCTCTTCGCTGTGGGAATCCTCATGCGAATGTCCATGTGTATCTTCCTCACACAAAAACTCGATTCCATCGCAAGCTTCGATCACTACCAAATCTGGATACTGCTTCGCAATATCTTCCATAAAGGATTCTATTCCACCACCATTAATGATAAACACATCTGCTGTGGACAAAAGTTTCATATCCGCTGGTGTCAGTTGAAAATCATGCAGACATCCCGTCTGTGGTTCGCTTAAATTTTTCAAGGTTACTCCTTCGGTATCTCCGACCACATTCATGGATGCAATGTACATCGGATAAAAGGAAGTAACTACTACAAAATCCTCGTCCTTCTCTACTTGGTTATGACTCACATAAATATTGGTAAACCCAAAACTTATCACCAAAATACTAAGCAAAAGAACAAGTACGAATATATATTTATTCTTCATATATTTTTAAACTAAAAACTTTCTACAAAATATAATCTTACTGTGTCATGTCATCCAAGAACCCTACTTCTTCTTAGATTTCTTACCATTTCTTGCATTTGTCTTCGCAGCCTTCTTTTCCTGCAATTTCTTGGTCTTTTTCGCAGTCTCTTTTCCAGTTGCTTTCCAACGTGGTTTACGCTGTTTTTCTGGCTCTAAACTTGCAGATTCTACCTGATTTGCAACCAAAGTTTCATCTGCAACAACACTTTCTTCCCCCATCATTTCTGCATCATTTGCTGCATTTTCTTCAAAATTTTCTGGCAAAACCAAGGAATCAATCAGTTCCCAAATCTCTTCTCTACCCTGCTTTGTTTCCGCAGAAAATGGAATCATGATCGTATCTGGTTCTACATTCAATGTCTCCGCAATCATCTTCATATGCTTTGGTACTGCCCCACGACTAATCTTGTCCATTTTGGTGGCAATAATAATTGGTGCAAAGCCCTGCTCTACCATCCAATCATACATAAGACAATCATTATCGGATGGCTGATGGCGAATATCGATAAGAAGGAATACCGCCTTTAATTTCGTAGAGGTATGAAGATATTTTTCAATCATTTTACCCCATTTTGCCTTGATTTCTACATTTGCATTGGCATAGCCGTAGCCTGGCAAGTCTACCAAGTACATGGCGTCATTTATATTGTAAAAGTTGATGGTCTGTGTTTTTCCTGGCTGAGATGAAGTACGGGCCAATGACTTACGATTCATAAGTGCATTGATCAGTGACGATTTTCCTACATTGGATTTTCCTGCAAATGCCACTTCATAATGTGGGTTGTCTGGAAATGTACTTGTAATGCCACATACGGTTTCCAGGTTTACATTCTTAATTACCATATCAAACTCCTTTTTTCAAATTTCATAAATCTGTATTTCTAATAGTTATAATATCTTCGAAAAACCAAGACCCACTTTCGTAAGTCTTGGTTTTACTCCTAGATACCTTTTATTTCACCAGTGCAATTTCCAATACCTGATCTAATCTTTCGACCAGAACGATTTCTAGACCTTTTTTGATTTCATCGGAAATCTCATCTAAATCCTTTTCGTTTTTCACTGGTATGCAAACGGTTTTCATACCTGCATTTTTTGCTGCAAGCAATTTTTCTTTCAAACCACCAATTGGAAGCACACGACCTCTCAAAGTGATTTCGCCAGTCATGGCAACATCTGCTCTTACTGGCTGTTTGATTACCGCAGATAACACCGCAGTTGCCATTGTAATTCCGGCGGAAGGCCCATCCTTTGGTACTGCTCCTTCCGGAATATGTATATGGATGTCATGCTCAGAGAAAAAGTCTTTATCAATGTGATACTCTGGGCTAATAGAACGAATGTAACTGATACCTGCCATAGCAGATTCTTTCATCACATCCCCCATCTTACCAGTAAGTTTTACTTCACCTTTTCCTGGCATAATATTTACTTCGATTTCTAGTGTAGTTCCACCTACACTGGTCCAAGCAAGACCACGAACTACACCGATTTCATCTGTGTCATTTTTCTCTTCCTGACTATATTTTTCTTTTCCTAAAAACTTCGCCAGGTTAGAATCCGTTACACGTATTCTTTCTTTTTTATTCTGGTAGATTTCTCTGGCTGTTTTACGACAGATTTCTCCCAGTTTTCTTTCTAAGCCACGAACACCGGCTTCCTTTGTATAACTTCGAATCATCTTAATCAACGCTTTATCGCTGATGGAAAGTTGTTCTGGTTTAATCCCATTCTTTTCTAACTGTTTTGGAATCAAATGTTCTTTTGCAATATGGAACTTTTCGTTTTCCATATAACTGGAAACTTCGATGATTTCCATTCGATCCATCAGTGGCTTTGGAATATTCTGCATTTCATTTGCAGTAGCAATGAAAAGAACTTCCGATAAATCCAATGGTACTTCCACATAGTGATCACGGAATTTACTGTTCTGTTCCGAATCCAATACTTCCAAAAGTGCAGCGGATGTATCACCTTTGTAATCACTGCTTACTTTGTCAATTTCATCTAAAAGCATCAGCGGATTTTTTACGCCCGCAGTACGAAGACCATTTGCGATACGACCTGGCATAGCACCTACATAAGTACGTCTATGTCCACGGATTTCTGCTTCATCACGAACACCGCCAAGACAAATACGTACGTACTCTTTATTCAATGCTTTGGCAACCGAACGGGCAATACTTGTCTTACCTGTTCCTGGAGGTCCAACCAAACAAATAATAGGACTCTCACCTTTACTTGTAAGATTACGAACTGCCAAGAATTCCAACATACGCTCTTTGACCTTTTCCAAACCATAATGGTCTGCATCCAACACTTCCTGTGCATGATTGATATCATTGTTATCCTCTGACATCTTATCCCAAGGAAGTTCCAAAAGCGTCTCGATATATCCACGACTTACATTGCTTTCGGATGAATTGGAATTGATATTTTTGAAGCGAAGAACCTCTTTTTTGATGCGGTCTTTTACTTCCTCAGAAGCCTCTAGTTTTTCCAAGGCCTCCAAATATCCATCTGCATCAGACTGGGTATTTACTTCACCTAATTCTTCACGAATGAGAGACATCTGCTCACGAAGAATATAGTCTTTTTGATTTTTATCAATACGCTGTTTTACTTTGTCCTGAAAATCTT
>CAZDAP010000157.1:0-3664 GCA_964503585.1 uncultured Lachnobacterium sp.
GGCATAAGCGCAATATTTGGAGTAACGTGTCCAGCGGTACCACCGCCTGTCATAACGATTTTTTTCATAAAAATACCTTCCTTATGTAAGTGAATTACTACTTATTATATTATACCCAAAAGTAGAAATGTCAACTAAGTAAAATTGTCGAAAGTAGAAGAAACTTGCGATGAAAAGTAGTAGTAGAAATCTTTCGAAAAGAACAGAAAGTCGTTATAATAACATAGACAAGCAAAATAATAAAATAAAAGGAGAACAACCATGTTTCGTCTAGAACTGTTATTTCTCATGCAATGTTTGCTGGGAATTTTAATGATGTTTTTCCTACACAAGATAAATCAAATAAAAAAACAGGTGGATGAAATTACAAAAGAGGTGAAGGATTATTTATCCTTTGTAGAGCAAGATGTAGAAGATGAGATAAGACAGCAGGCGCCATCTGAAAAGAAAGTAAAACAGGAAGTACTATCAAAAGATGAGGCAGAAAATCGCCTGATTCAAGCGGTTTTAAAGGAATATTTTCCATAAATCCCTCCAAAATTTGACAAAAGAACAAAGCTTTGTTATAATGCCTAAGTGTAACATTTTCGTAACATTTGAAATAAAATAGTTAAAAAATTAAAAATCATGTAATACTTAAGATGGAAAACTATTTGGAGGTATTTATGAAATTAAAATTCAGAGTTTTGAGTGTATGCCTTATTTTATCTTTTTTGATAATGGCGTGTGGAAGTGCTGCTGACGATTTAAATACAGAAGGTGTAAGTGTAGAACAAGAAGATACAAATGTTGTAACAAGTCCTACAGAGGGTACAGAAGCAATGGACGCAGAGGATGTTGTTGCAGAGCCAGAACTCTCACAGGAAGAATTAGAAAAATTAGAATGGGAAAATGCACTGATAGCAGATGTAGAAGATTCTTTGAATGTTCGTACAGAGCCAGACGAAGAGGCGGATTTGGCAGGTAAATTATCAAAAGGTGATAAGGCTACTGCTTTAGAAATTGGAGACGAGTGGACAAAGATAGAATCTGGTGAATTAGTAGGCTATGTAAAAAATGAATACTGTGTCTACGGAATGGATGCTTTAGCATATGCAAAAGAAAATTTCGATACGATTGCTACAGCAATCGCAGAAGGTCTTCGTATTCGTGAAGGTATGAGTACCGAAAGTAAGATCATGAAACGTCTGGAAGAAGGCGATCAGGTGGTTGTAGATACTGCTGCAGAAGTAGAAGATGGATGGGTAGCGGTTATATACAAAGATAAAACTTGTTATGTAAGTGCTGATTATGTTACCGTTTCCCTAGATGTTGGAACGGGATTAACGATGGAAGAAATTGAAGAAATCCGTCGTGCGGAAGAAGAGGCAAAAGCCGCAGCAGAAGCAGCAAAACAGCAAGCAGCATCGCAGGCAACAAGCAGTACGGTTTCATCTGACATAGATGATTTAACATTAATGGCAGCGATTATTTACTGCGAGGCTGGAGCAGAACCTTATGAAACCCAGTTGGCAGTAGGTGCGGTTATTATGAACCGTGTACAAAGCGTTGGTTATCCAAGTACACTATATGGAGTAATCTATCAGAGAGGGCAGTTCGGTCCAGCAAGATCTGGTAAATTGTCGAGAGTAATCTCACAAGGGAAAGCAAATGCTTCTTGTTACCAGGCTGCGCAGGAAGCCTTAAACGGTGTAGATAATACAGGCGGATGTTTATACTTTAATGACCATAACGGAACTAGATCTGGTTTAGTTCTTGGTGGTATGGTATTTTGGTAAAATATAAAGAAACAGATAAAGGTCATCGTAAGATGGCCTTTTTTGGTTGTATTTATTGGATAAATAGAGTAAAATACTATCATTCAAAAAATACAGGAGGACGGATTATGACTTTAAAAGGACGTTCATTTTTAACATTAAGAGATTTTACTCCAGGTGAAATTACATATTTAATTGATTTAGCAGCAGAGTTGAAAGCGCAAAAGAAGCAGGGCATAAAACATGATACCCTTACAGGAAAAAACATTGCGCTTATCTTCGAAAAAACCAGTACAAGAACTAGATGTTCTTTTGAAGTTGCCGCCTATGATTTGGGAATGCATGTAACATACTTAGATCCAGCATCTTCTCAGTTTGGTGGAAAAGAAAGCGTTGCAGATACTGCACGTGTATTGGGCAGAATGTATGATGGTATTGAGTATCGTGGTTTTGCACAGGAAACAGTAGAAGAATTGGCAAAATATGCAGGTGTTCCAGTATGGAATGGACTTACAGATGAATTCCATCCAACACAGATGATTGCGGATATGCTGACAATTCGCGAAAAATTCGGTAAATTAGCGGGATTAAAATTTGTTTATATGGGAGATGCTCGTTTTAACATGGGAAATTCCCTTATGCTCACATGTGCAAAAATGGGAATGGACTTTGTGGCATGTACGAATAAGAGATATTTTCCAAAGAAAGACTTGGTAGAAATCGCGCAGAATATCGCAGCAGAAACAGGTGCAACCATTACATTAACAGAAGATGTAGCAGAAGCAACTACAGATGCAGATATCATTTATACAGACGTATGGGTATCAATGGGTGAGCCAGCAGTTGTTTGGGGTGAACGTATTGATGATCTTCTTCCATACCAGGTAAATGAAAAAGCATTCGAAAAAGCAAAAGACACAGCCATTTTTATGCACTGCTTACCAGCGTTCCACGATTTAAAAACACGAGTTGGCGAAGAAGTTTATAAGAAATTCGGCTTAACAGAATTAGAAGTAACCAATGATGTGTTTGAAGGGCCTCGCTCTGTTGTATTTGATGAAGCAGAAAACCGTATGCACTCTATCAAAGCAATTATGAAGGCAACTCTTTCAGATTAAATGGAAGAGGAAGTGGGAATGATAACAAAACGGTATCATTTTGAATCCATTGATTCAACAAATAAAAAAGCGGCAGAGCTGGCAAAAAAAGGTTGCGAAAATGGAACTTTGGTAACAGCAGATGCGCAGGAAGCGGGCGTTGGTCGAAGAGGGAGAACTTGGTCTTCCGAAAAAGGCGCGGGTATTTATATGTCCATGGTCTTAAGACCAAAGATGGCTACGGAAACGGTTTCCATGGTGACGCTGGTGGCTGCTATGGCAGTGGCAAAAACCTTCGAAACACTTGGTATCTTCACAGAAAAGACACCTTGTATCAAATGGCCCAACGATATCGTAATGAATAAGAAAAAAATCTGTGGCATATTAACAGAACTTGCATTAGAAAGCACTGCAATAGACTATATAATTGTAGGCATTGGGATTAATGTTTCTAATCAGCACTTTCCGGAAGAGATACGAGAAACAGCCAGTTCTATTTATGTAGAAACAGGAATGACGGTAGACCGTGAAGCGTTGATAACAAGTATTTGGAATCAATTTAAAGTGTATTATGACATGTTTTTATGTACACAGGACTTTAGTCAATTAAAAGAAGAATATGAAACCTATTTGATAAACAAAAATCAAAAGGTAAATGTATTAGATCCTGCAGGAAACTACGAAGGAACTGCGATAGGGATCACAAATAAAGGGGAACTTATGGTGGATACAGGTTTGGAACAAAAACTAGTATCCAGCGGAGAAGTTTCTGTGAGAGGAATATATGGATATGTCTAATCAGGAAGTTAC
>CAZDAP010000158.1:0-3625 GCA_964503585.1 uncultured Lachnobacterium sp.
GACACCGAACTGTAACTACGAAATGACAACACGAAGGACTTATTTAGGAGGGGAATTATGAAGAAATTACATACTTATGTGCTAAAGCACTGGCCATTTTATCTGCTTGCACTCACTAGTATGTTTGTTGCAATTGGATTAGATATGTTATATCCACAAATCACAAAAGTGATTGTAAATGAAGTTTTTGTAAGCGGCGATATGAATCGTTTGCCAATGCTTCTTGGCGCAATTGTACTTTGTGGTGTGGGAAGAGCCATATTTGGTTATATAAAAGAATTTACATTTGATAGAAATGGTTCCACCATTGGAACCGAAATGCGTAGAGATATTTTTTCACATGTACAGGGTTTGTCTATGGACTATTTTGACCAGACCAATACTGGAGAACTCATGGCTCGTGTGAAAGATGACGTGGACAAAATCTGGAATATTTTGGGTTTTGTAGGCATGTTGGTTATCGAGGTTGTGGTACATGTAGTCAGCGTTTTATATTGCATGTTCAATCTGAATTGGAAGTTAACCTTTGTACCAATCGCATTTATGATTGCCTGTGCAGCAGTTGCAATCATTATGGAGAAAAAATTAGATAAAGTATACGAGGATATCAGTGAAGAAAATGCGGTTCTGACTACGGTGGCAGAGGAAAATTTGGCTGGTGTTCGTACCGTAAAGGCATTTGCAAGAGAGAAGTTCGAAATTGAGAAATTTTTATCTCACAATAAAAGATATTACGAACTGAATATGCAGCAGTCAAAAACGCTGGTAAGATATTATCCATTTTTCCAGTTTGTAGGAACGATGCTTCCTGTTGTATGCACCGTATTAGGTGGGTTTTCTGTTTTGAATCAGGAGATGGACATCGGTTCATTGGTTGCTTATGTGGAGTATAGCCGTAATTGTACATGGCCAATGCAGATGCTGGGTTGGTTGGCAAATGATGTTTCTAGTGCGCTTGCTTCAAAGAAGAAAATCGACAAAATTGTGAAGCAGCATGCCAATTTAACAGAACCAGAAAATCCAGTGATTTTGGATGAGGTAAAAGGTGAAATCACATTTGAAAATGTAAGTTTTTCAGTAGATGAAAAAGAAATTTTAAAGGATATTTCTTTTACCATTCCACAGGGAAAAACATTAGGAATTATGGGTGCAACAGGTTCAGGAAAATCTACCATTGTGAGTTTGATGCAGAGATTCTTTGATCCAGTAAAAGGTAAAATCTGTTTGGATGGTGTAGATATTAAAGAGTTATCTTTTCAGCAGGTGCGTGGCAGCAATGCTGTGGTAATGCAGGATGTATTTCTTTTTTCTGATACCATTGCAGAAAATATCAAAATGGGAAAACGTGCCACGATGCCACTAGAGGATATTCAAAAAGCCTCAGCTTTTGCGCAGGCGAAAGATTTTATCGAAGAATTGGAAAATTCTTATGAAACCGTAATTGGAGAACGAGGCGTAGGGCTTTCTGGTGGACAGAAACAACGAATCAGTATTGCCAGAGCGGTATCGAAAAATTGTCCAATTCTCGTGATGGATGATTCTACTTCTGCACTGGACATGGAGACAGAAAGAGAAATCCAAAAGGAATTAGAACAATTAGAAGGAACAACTAAAATTATTATTGCACACAGAATTTCAGCAGTTCGTCATGCGGATGAAATCATTTATCTGGAAAATGGACGAATTGTGGAACGTGGTACACATGAAGAACTTTTGAAGAAGAAAGGGCTTTATTATGATACTTACATGGTGCAATTTGGAAAACCAGTGTTGGCATAAAATCTATTGTGTTAGGACTGGAATTAGAAAATAAGAAATGGGGTGAATTTATGGCAGTAAATTCCTTTCGTGAGGACGAACAGGTCAAAAGCCAAGGCAAATGGAAAGTCATTGTGCGTTTGTTCTCATATTTAAAAGATCATATAAAAGGTGTAATTGGCGTACTGATTTGCATGGGCATAACAGTAGCTATAAGCCTTGTAAATCCATTGTTAATCGAGAGTGCAATTGACGATTACATTGGTGTTGGAAACATGGTTGGACTTTTGAAACTGGGCATATTTGCCATGGTATTAAATATCATTTACATCATTATGGTAAAGGTAAGAATGTATGTGATGTCTTTGATATCAAACCAGATTCTTTTAAAGGTTCGCCAGGAACTTTATGAGCATATCCAGAAGTTATCGTTTGCGTTTTTTGATAGCAGACCAACAGGAAAAATATTGTCGAGAATCATTGGGGATGTAAATTCGTTAAAGGATGTATTATCCAGTGCGGTTACCACTTTGATTCCAGATTTTATCACATTAGTTGGTGTATTGGTCATCATGTTTATGAAGGATTGGAGGCTGTCTTTGGCAGCACTTTGTACCATTCCAGTTATGATGGCGGCAATTTTTATCATCCAGAGTTTTTCTCATAAGAGATGGCATGATTATCGTAAGAAATCATCAAACTTAAATGCATTTGTCCATGAGGATATTGCAGGGATTCGCGTGGTGCAGAGTCTTTGTGCCAACGAGGAAACAAAAGATACTTTTGATGAGTTGACAGAGGAGCACAAAAACTCTTTTATCAATGCTTGTCGTGTAGCAGATTTATTTGGACCAGCCATTGATTTTTGCTGGGGTATTAGTGCGATGATGCTCTATCTGGTAGGTGTAAAATATATTGGATTTCCAGAAATTTCGGTAGGTCTTCTGGTGGCATTTGGAACATATATCAATATGTTTTGGAATCCTATCATGAACCTTAGCAATTTTTATAATCAGTTGGTAACTAATATTTCTGCAGCAGAACGTATCTTTGATATTTTAGATACAGAACCAGATGTTGCGGATGAAACCAATGCTGTGGAACTTCCAGATATCAAGGGTGCGGTTGAGTTTTCGCATGTATCATTTACTTATGATGAGGGAACTGAGGCGGAAACTCGTGTGTTGGAGGATGTGAGTTTTGCAGTGAAACCTGGTGAGACTATCGCTTTAGTTGGTCCAACTGGTGCAGGAAAGACCACCATTGTAAACTTAATCAGCCGTTTTTATGATATTCAAAAAGGAAGTATTTTAATTGATGGTTATGACTTAAAAGATGTATCACTGCATAGTCTGCGTAAGCAGATGGGTGTCATGACTCAAGATAACTTTATTTTCCAAGGAACTGTGCGTGAGAACATCATGTATGGAAAATTAGATGCTACAGAAGAGGAAATGATTGCGGCTGCAAAAGCAGTAAATGTCCACGACTTTATCATGAAAATGGAAAAAGGATACGATACAGAACTTCGCGAACGTGGAGCTGGCATATCCATCGGTCAGCGTCAGCTCATCGCTTTTGCCAGAACCATGATTTCTATGCCAAAGATTTTGATTTTAGACGAAGCCACATCCAGCATCGACACCCACACAGAACGTATGGTGCAGGAAGGTATCGCAGCTTTGTTGAAAGATAGAACAAGTTTTGTAATTGCACATCGTTTGTCTACCATTCAGAATGCAGACCGCATTTTCGTAGTAAGTGATGGTGGAATCATTGAGTCTGGTACACCTGCGGAACTGATGGCGAAGAAGGGTGCATATTACAGACTGTATATGGCGCAGGTGGTGTAAATTGAAGGGAATTT
>CAZDAP010000159.1:0-3543 GCA_964503585.1 uncultured Lachnobacterium sp.
TGGAGAGTCAGGTCCAGCATTAGAACTTATTCATAAATATGAATTAGATGCTGAAGGAATCTACAAACGTGTGAAAGCCTTTGTGAAATAAAACATATAATAAAATATGCAATATAATATAAAATAGAAGAAACTGTCATATCAGACCGATATGGCAGTTTTTTTGTCGCATTCTTTTTTAGAATTAAGACACCGATTGGCAAATTTTTCAATTGATCTGTGTTAGCATGGTTCAAAAAAGGAGTGGACAACAATGATTGAGTTTGTAAATGATAAAGAGAGAAGCCTAAAAAATCTAAAACAGATTGGTACACCCAAAGAAGATAATAAAATATATGTAGAGCATATGGTTTATGCAAAAATAAAAGAAAGTACCTATAAAGAAAAGAGAGTATTTATCCTAATGGGACATACAGAAAGAATGGATGGTCGCTATGCTACTTTTATAGAGGGAGCGATTCCTGTTCGAGAAATTGATTTTCAAGGAAATATTCCTCGATGGAACAATAGCACATGGAGTGAAGTGTTTCGAGAAATAAAACGTCTCTATGAGGAACTGATTATCGTCGGATGGGCGATAGATATCAAAGGAATGTCTTTAAAGGTTAGTCCAGAATTGGAGCGCGTACATAGAGAGCATTTTGGAGGTGTGCATCAGTTACTCTTCTTATTAGATACCATGGAGCAGGAAGAAACCTTCTATATGTATAAAGAAAACAAGATAGTACCAAAAGAAGGCTTTTACATATATCACAAAGCTCGAAAAAAAGAACATATGGAACATGTTGAAAATTTTGAAGGAAAAAGAGAAGTGATACCGGTAAAAGTATTAGAACAAAAACAGGAAATGGTTCCTCTTCGCAGTAAACAAGTAGATGTGGAGGTAGATATTCAACAAGAAGAGCCTAAGACTTGGAAAGGCGGACAGTATCGTCAGCTTATGAATGAAAAGAATCAAAAGAAGCAAAAGAAACCAAAGAATCCTATGGAGGATGGTAATCTAGGCGTTGCAATAGCTGTAGCTATGCTGGTGTTTGTGATAGGAGTAGGCGTTTACGAAGATAGAGATAAATTATTTGGTTCTTCGGGAGATGTGCCTACCAATGTGATACAGGAACAGGAGGAAAATGAAGAATCTGTACCTAACAGTCCTGATGAGGGGGTTGAAGAGGCTTTAAGCACAGAAGTATCCGCTACGGAAGCGGATGAGGACGTAATACCAATGGATGTTATATCGGGGACGGAGTAATAAGAATAAATAAAAATAGTGAATGAAGCAAAAGAATGTGGTATAATGTATCGACGTAATACGAAAGGACAAGTGCTTGTGGCAAAGGAAAAGAAAAAAGGTTTTAAAACCATAGAGACAAATTATGAAGAGATAGATGAGCAGATTCGCGAACACAGGAAGACGAATCTCAAATTATTGGTTCGCATTTTGTTGGTGTTAGGACTCGTGATTCTGGTGGTTGATATTATTTATGCCCTTAGAAATTATAATAATTACGAAGTCATAGAAAGTACGGACAGAAATAGTGGCAGTACAACACAATATGAGATGTTTGGTGATTATCTGTTAGAATATAGTAATGATGGCATTTCGTGTATTGATTCAAATCAAGAAATTGTCTGGAATCAGGCTTTTGAAATGGTATCGCCCAAAATAGTAATTTGTGGAGAGTATTTGGCTATTTACGATGCCAGTGGAACGCAAATCTTTGTAATGACAGAAGGCGGACTCCAAAAGAATATAGAGACCACATCGCCAATCCATACAGTTTGTATCGCTGAACAGGGAACAACTGCAGTTTTAATGAAAGAAAACAATGTATCTCAGGTAAAACTCTTTGACAAGAAGGGGAACGAATTAGCGAATGGAAAATTCTATGGAGATAAAGGTGGATTTCCAATAGACATTGCATTATCCTATGATGGAACAAAACTTGCAGTGGACATGGTTGATGTAAGTAAAGGAAATGTTAGTACAACAATTTCATTTTATAATTTTGGTTCCGTTGGTCAAAGTGAAATCGACAACAATGTGGGAACATATACTTTTGAGGGGCTTCTGGTTCCGGAAATAGATTATGTATCAAATTCTCGTATGATAGGAATGGGAACAGGTCGCATGTTGGTGTTCGAAGGAACTCAAAAACCGGAATTGGCACGAGAGATCGAGATTGAAGAAGAGATTCTCAGTTACTTCCACAATGAAAAATATGTAGGGATTGTCTATAATAATGTAGACGAAGAGGAATTGTGGCATATAAAAGTAATGGATTTCCGAGGAAATACCGTGATGGAAAATGATACATCCATTGCGTATAATAGAATCGAATTCCTATCAAATAACGAAGTGTGTGTCACCAGTTCAACAGAATGTCAGATCTTCACTACACATAGTATAAAAAAATTCTCCTATACATTTGATAAAGAGTTGTATAAAATATTGGCAGGTAATACCAGTCAGAATTACACATTTATATTTAAAGATACAATAGAAGAGGTGAGATTAAAATGAATATTTTATTAATTATTGTTTTAGCAGTATTAATACTGAGTGTATTATTTGGTTACAAAAATGGTTTTTTAAAAACAGCGTTTTCATTGGTTACATGGATTGTTGTTTTGGTAATCTGCAATGTGGCAACACCGCTGGTAACAGATTTTTTGCTTGAAAACACAGAGATTGAAACAACGATACAGCAGATACTGGATGCAAAAATCGATGAAATGATTTCTGAAGCAATGGCTGAAACTGGTGTTTCAGATTTGCAAGATACTTTGAGCGAAAGTGCACAACTAGAAATACCAGAAGAACTACAAGCGGCATTGCCAGAAGAGTTGAGAGGTCTTTTTACAAATAGTGGCACAGAAGAAAGTACAGAAGTTACACTTGTTGATACTGCAGCTATTGCAGAAAGTGTTGTTGATATGATTGCGCTACTGATTGTATTAGTAATTTCAAGAGTTGCAATCGTTGTAATAAATGTAGCGTTAGGAATAGCATCAAAGCTTCCTCTTATCGGACCTTTGGATAAAGTGCTTGGTTTAGTATGTGGTGCAGGTAAAGGTGTGATTTGGAGTTGGGTTATTTTAACAGTTGTATCGGTTTTGGCATTAACTGGTACAAATACAGAACTCGCTACATGCATTTCTGATTCTCAAATACTTACCTGGTTACAGGATAATAATGTAATTCTTAATTTGTTGGTAAAATAAAACCATACTATAATTTAATAAAATCGTTAAAAAATTGGGGTATCTCAAGTTGACAAAAACAACATCTTGTGGTGTAAAAATTTCTTTGAAAAAAATGAAATTTTGTTGTTGACATTGAGGTACCCTTGTGCTACTATTACAAAGCTGACTCGCGGAACGCATTGATTTGGAGAGTCCGAAGTTAGCAAAATAGAAGTTAAAAAAACTTTTTAAAAAAAGTTAAAAAAGTTGTTGACATGAGCGTAAAGGTATGATATTCTAATCTAGCTGTCGCAAAAACAACAGCAACGAACATTGATAACTAAACAGTGAAAAACCTTG
>CAZDAP010000160.1:0-3506 GCA_964503585.1 uncultured Lachnobacterium sp.
GAACAGGCACATCATATGGACATGTTGGTGCGTAGATTTAAATTGTTTGGTATGCAGGAGGAGTAAGAGGAGAGCAGGAAAAGGTTCAACAGATTCTTATTACGCTTGAAATATACCTATGTATGTCATGGTGAGGAAAATGCCATTCTCAATTATAGAGGAGACTTCGCGGCACTGAGCAATGCTACCATTTATGTTTCCTTATTTCCATGCAATAATTGTGCAAAAATGATTGCGCAGAGTGGAATCTTATGTTTAAATCACTTGGTTTGGATAGGTTAAAGTATCCACCAGTAATTTTGCAATTTCACTATCTGATAATACATCCGGATTTTCTAGCCACCAGCCAGTGGCAGAAACCAATCCGCCTGCATAAAGGGAAATGGTAAAATCCAATTGTGGTGAAGGAGTATTTTTTTTAATATCAATTAGTATATATCGCAGTTCTTTTTCAAATTGCTGTTGTGTGCTTTGTAAGAAGAAAGAGATTAGATTGCTGTTTTTACAGTTTTGTACAAGTTTTTGATGCTGGCGCATAAATTCCAAATGTTCATAAAGTCTACGTTCTGCATATTCTAAAATATCTTCTTCTAGTTTATCAAGGGGAACGGAGCTTTTTGATTCGTTAATTAACTCGGATAAATAAAAATTAAAATAATCGTATTTATCCGCAAAGTGTTTGTAAAATGTTGTCCTACGAATCATGGCAGTATCGCAAAGTTCATTTGTTGTAATTGACTCAAAAGGTTTTTGAGATAGTAATTCTGTAAAAGCATTGTGTAAAGCCATATGTGTCTTAATAATTCTAAGATCTGTCTTTTGTTCCATCTGTAAACCTCCTGAAATAAGCAACAAAAACAATAGATGTGTTATTTATGTCACAATGCCAAAACCTTGACTTCTTGGCAAATTCGTAGAGTTAAATTATCATAATAAATAACAATTGTCAATTATCTTTTTCTGGGTAGTTGAGAATCGGATGTTACGGTTTACCTAAATGAAGAGTTGTAAACAAATAGAATAAAGGATAAAATAGAAAGAGGGAGATGATAATATCTCCATCTTTCTTAACAGTTTAAAGTTTTACTAGGGATAATCATTTATAAAATGAAAGCGAGGATAGGTGAATATGAAAACAGAAAAGAACCAGGTATGGGTATACAACAATGACATTGAAAAAGAAGTATGCGGTGAGGGAATCGCGAGAAAAATCTTAGCCTATAGCGAAGATTTAATGTGTGTAGAAAATTATTTTGAAACAGGTGCAGCAGGTGCCATGCATCATCACCCACATACACAGATTACCTATGTGGTTTCTGGAAAGTTTGAATTTACGATTGGTGATGAAGTGAAAACGGTAGAAGCAGGTGATACCATGCTCCAGATGAATGATATTATCCATGGATGCAGATGCTTAGAAAAAGGAATTATTTTGGATATTTTTACTCCTATGAGAGAAGATTTTATTTAGAAATTTTATATTTGAGGCGTTGCAAAGTTATTATTTGATACAACAAGAATATCGAAGTGATCACATGAAACAGTGCAGAGCTATTTTGGAATTAAGAAAGCATATTTGTAAAAGAACAAAAGAGTGAGGTTGTCCAAACTGGTGTGGGACTATGCCAGTTTGGACTTTTTAGAGAAGAATTATTAAAAGAAAATCTAGATATCGTATGTGGCATCAAGGTGCATCCATTCCATTCTAAAATTGCTTTTGATGATGAAAGAGTACAGGCATTTATTAAACTTGCCCAGAAATATAAATTACCAGTTTGTACTCATACAGCTGACTGCGAAGAGGCTTGTGTACGTAAAGTGTATGAAATGGCAAAGAAGCATATGAAGATTTGATGTACAAAAATGCTATGAGAATATTCGGAATAAAATAGATTTTTTATACATCCATATTTAAAAGTTTGCGAACTACAGATTGCATTTCTGGATATTCGCGGTAATGTTCTATAAGTTTGCGTTCTTCTGAAGTGATGTGAAAGCCTTTTGGTTCATCGGAATTAAAAATATCGTTGATGTTATTAATACGATAGATGTCGCATAGAGCAACAAAAACATCCGATGTAGGGTGAGCCTGATTGGATTCCCAGCCATATACCGTTTTTTCTGCTACATTTACGCCGTATTTGTCATGGAGTTCTACGACTACATCACCAATGGAGAGCGCATTCAGTTTTCTATATTTTTTAAGCATTTCGCCAATTTTATTATTTTTCATAATATACCTTCCAAAAAAACTTGTATAACATAATCTTAGTAACTGAGAAATGGAACTGCAAACCTTTCTGTTTATATAAGAATAATGTGGAGAAATTGTGGAAAAATTCTCGAAAAACAAGAATTGGAAACAAATAATTCTTAGTATTATAGTGATTTAAATTAGAAATATGATATGATTGTTTTAATAAATACGTAGAGAGGAAGAAATATGGGAATAGTAGTAATAGGTACGGTATTTGTAGATATCAAAGGATTTCCAGGAGATGTTTATATCCCTAATGGGAGGAATGCCGGTAGAGTGGAATATGTACACGGCGGCGTAGCCAGAAACGTTGCAGAGGATATTGCAAATCTAGAACTTAGACCGATTTTTGTGGGTACTATTGATGAGACACCCATGGGGAAAGATGTAGTAGAAAAACTGGCCCGTCACAAAGTAAACATAGATTGCGTTAAGACGATTCCTGATGGTATGGGGACTTGGATGGCGTTATTTGATAATAAAGGAGATGTAGCAGGCTCCATTTCAAAAAGACCAGATACATATCCAATTTTATCTATCTTGGAAGAGAAAGGTGATGAAATCTTCCAGGATTGTGATTCTGTTATTTTTGAGTTGGATTTACATAAAGACGTTGTAAAGAAAATCTTTGAGTTAGCAGAGAAATATCATAAAAAAACTTATGCCCTGGTATCTAATATGAACATAGCCGTAGAACGACGTGATTTCCTACAAAAACTAGATTGTTTTATATGTAATGAGCAGGAAGCAGGAATTTTGTTTTTAGAAGATTATTCCCAGGTGTCACCAGAAGAATTACAGGACATCTTAGCAGAAAAAATTAAATTTGCAAATATTGCTGCCATGATAGTGACGATGGGAGGAAAAGGTGCTGTTTATGCGGACAAGTCTGGTAACAAAGGATTGATTTCAGCAAAAAAAGTTGCGGTGAAAGATACCACAGGGGCTGGAGATGCATTTTGTGCAGGAGCAATGTCTGCACTTACCTATGGTAAAACATTAGCAGAAGCCATTCAGATAGGTACAACACTAGCGGCTTCTGTTATTACATCCACAGATAATGTTTGTCCTCGATTCCGTCCGGAAGAATTTGGGATAATTTTATAAAAAAAGTGTAAATTACCAGAATTATGTGGACAAAGTGGTGAAAAAAATATACAATAATTGTAACTGGCTATAGAGCCAAGGACAAAGTAAGGGGGAGACATTATGCGTAATATTATTAACATTAATGAAAACTGGAAATTCA
>CAZDAP010000161.1:0-3505 GCA_964503585.1 uncultured Lachnobacterium sp.
GTGGTAGTGGTACATTCTCTTATGAATTTGCAAGATATGAACAGGCTCCAGAAGAAGTTGCTAAGAAGCAGATTGAAGAAAGAGCTAGTGAACTTGAAAATATCGAAGAATAATAAAATATTACGTATGATAGTCATCCTTTTGATTGGATGTGGCTTATATTTAATTACAGAGTATAAAATGCCTGAGGATAATTTCTTGTCCTCAGGCACTTCTGTTGTTAGGAGTCAAATGGAAAAAATAAACAATTTTTCAAACGTAAAAAACTACAAATATTCGACAAAATTAAAGTCCTCAAAGAATGTATGTTTAAAAGATATTTCCTTTACTTTTTGGGAGAATATTGAATTATCAAATGAAGAATATCCACAGGGAATATGTTTTATAGAAGATTTTCTGTTTATCACTTCGTATGCTTTGGACTCAAATGAATTAGGAAAAGTTTTAATATTTGATAAAAATACAGGGGAGTATCTGTTATCTCTAGGAATGGATAGTCAAAGTCATTTAGGTGGAATTACCTTTGATGGAAAAAATGTCTGGATATGTAATTCTTCAAAATTATCCATAGAGCGTATTTCTTATGATTTCATTCATAAGTCGATTTTGAAATATAGAGGAAAAACACTTGATATTAGAAATTTAGTGGAAGACTATCCAGTAAATTTGATTCCATCTTGTATTACATTTTATGATGATCAGTTATGGATTGCAACTCATGCGAAATTGACAAATTCGCAAATGATCTCTTATCAGTATGATGAAAAGAATAATAAACTTTATTTTGAGAGTATTTATCATATTCCTTCGAAGGTCCAAGGGATTACATTTGATGAAAATGGAAGAGTATTACTTAGTACATCCTATGGAAGAAAAAAGTCATCTTATTTGAAAGTATATAATTCTATAGAGGAAATGTCGAAAAATGTAGATAAGTATATAAAATCTATAGAAATGCCACCATGTTCAGAAGGAATCGATATCGAGAATGAGAAAATATATATCATTTTTGAATCAGCAGGAAAAAAATATCTAGAGGGTACAGATGGTAAAGGAAAAAGCATAGCCCCTCTAGATAAAATTTTAATTATTGACCTAACATTGACATAATACGTTTCACTTTTGCCTGTTCTTCTGGAGATAAGTCCTTGCAAAGAATATCAGCAATAAGACGTATTTCGGAATTTGAAAATTGAATGTTGTCTTTTTTAGCCAAATTCATGTTTGCTAATAGAAAAGGCATCGCATCTTTCATGTTTTGGGGTTTATCTTTAGATGCAAAATTAAGAATAAAGTTTAATTTTGCAGGATCCATTCCTTTTAGAAGTGGATTGTTAAGCAAAAAATCATCCAAGTAATGTACCTCCTTTTAATTTGTAAAGGAATCATATGACTCCATCACACACATGATATTCAGTAAAGTATCAATTGTTTCCTTTTCTTTTGGTGTACAAAAGTTTCTTAATGTTTGTATCATGGCTGTTCTTTTTTCTGCATCATTATTTGTATTGATTGCACATGCGGATAGAGCATTTTCATCATTTTGGAACATACGTACAGCATTGCGAAATTGTAAGGACTGTATCAAAATAGCCAAGGGTTTCTGTTGTTTAATACCAACGAAAGGAAGCATGGATTTCATCATTTGCAACTCTCTGGTTTGCACTAAACCATCATATTCTGTGAATAAATTTTCTTGTTCCATAAAAACTCTTTTTTCTTTCATTTTATGTAAGAAAATGGCACAATATGATTCCGAAAAACATATACTAATGAAAAATGAATAAAGGATATTTATGGGAAAATTAATAATAGATGGAAATAGTGTGTTTGAAATAGATGAAGAATGTCTTAAAAAGAAAAAAATCCCACAAGACTGTGATATCGAAAAATATATATCGAAAAAAAAGAAATCTAATACTAAAAACTCTAAAAATAAAGCGACGGTATAACCGCCGCTTATTTTTGTTTCATTTTAGCAGAAACCATTTCCGCCACAGCCACCGCCGCAGAAGAGGAGAAGAAGGATAATCCATAGACAGCTATTATCATTGCCACAGCCATTGTTTGAGAAAACACTACCATTATTGTTGTTGCCACAGCAGCATAATAAGAGGATAATCCAAATAATTGAACTTCCACATCCACATCCATCGTTACATCCACAGTTTGTTGCAGTTAAATCACTCATAAGTGACCTCCTAAAATATTTTTGTTTTACAGTATAGATTATGTTATTACAAAAATATGGTTACAAAAAATGTTGACTTTATTTTAGATACTCGTTAAACTTTTAACCATAAGTATTATGAGAAAAGAGGTACTAAAATGGAAAAAATTAAGATGATTACCCCATTAGTTGAAATGGACGGGGATGAAATGACTAGAATTCTTTGGACAATGATTAAAGATGAATTGATTCATCCATTCATTGATTTAAAGTCTGAATATTATGACCTTGGATTAGAAGAAAGAAATCGTACAAACGATCAGGTAACCTTTGATTCTGCATATGCAACTAAAAAATATGGTGTTGCAGTTAAATGTGCGACCATTACTCCAAATGCGGCACGTATGACAGAATACAACTTAAAAGAAATGTGGAAGAGTCCAAACGGAACAATCCGTGCTATTTTAGATGGTACGGTTTTCCGTGCACCAATCCTTGTTAAAGGTATTGAACCAAACGTAAAGACTTGGAAAAAACCAATTACAATTGCCAGACATGCTTACGGAGATGTATACAAAGCATCTGAAATGAAGATTCCAGGAGCTGGTAAAGTAGAACTTGTATATACAGCAGAAGATGGAACAGAAAGCAGAGAATTAATTCATAATTTTACAGGTGCTGGTATTGTTCAGGGACAGCATAATATCGAAGCGTCTATTGAAAGTTTTGCTCATAGTTGTTTTAAATATGCATTGGATACAAAGCAGACACTTTGGTTTGCTACAAAAGATACTATTTCAAAGAAATATGACCATACTTTCAAAGATATTTTCCAGGAAATCTTTGATGCAGAATATAAAGATGCTTTTGAAGAAGCAGGTATCGAATATTTCTATACTTTAATTGATGATGCGGTAGCACGTGTTGTTAAATCAGAAGGTGGATATATTTGGGCTTGTAAGAATTATGACGGAGATGTTATGAGTGATATGATTTCTTCGGCATTTGGTTCACTTGCAATGATGACTTCTGTACTTGTATCACCAGAAGGATATTATGAATATGAAGCAGCACATGGAACTGTTCAGAGACATTACTATAAACACTTGAAAGGCGAAGAAACTTCTACAAACTCTGTCGCAACTATTTTTGCTTGGTCAGGAGCATTAAGAAAACGTGGTGAATTAGACAACACTCCAGATTTATGTGATTTTGCAGACAAACTAGAAGCGGCATGTATCAAAACAATTGAATCTGGTAATATGACAAAAGACTTAGCACTTATTACTACTTTAGAAAATGTAAATGTTTTAAATAGTGAGGGATTCATTAAAG
>CAZDAP010000162.1:0-3473 GCA_964503585.1 uncultured Lachnobacterium sp.
TAAACAAAAATCATAAAAATTCCACCATATTCTTGCGATACCACTTTGGAATGAGATTGTTCTGGCAGCGAGGATTAAAACGTTCTTCTATGGCAATGGTTTTAAAATACTGACTCCATAAACGCTCAAAATAATCTTCATGTTGTTCTAAATCAATATTCCATTCATCTCCTGATACAAAGAAACTCTCTCCAAAGGCCAAATGTATGAGGGCAATCTTGCGTTTCTTATCACAAATCACATAATGTTCATTTGGATAACGGTCTGAGAAATGCTCCATAATCTGAGGCAACACATTACACTTTGGTTCAATCTCTGCATACAAAAATTTTCCTAAATCAAAGAACCTCACAAACCCACAAAACAAATGAGATTCATTGTCCACCTTTCTAGATAGTTCGATTACTCGCATCACGTTTGGGTCTGCCATATCTTCTATAACCCTTGCTCCCATTGGAAATCCTTTTATCAAAAATCCTAGAACCACATTTCCCCTATCCGAATCAAAATGACATAGCGCACTTAAGACTTTCTTGTAAGCCAAATAACTAATCTTTTTTTGAATACTAAGTAGTGTTTTCTGTGCTTTATCCAAATCCGTCTTTACTTGTATCTGCTGAGCAAATAATGACATGGTATGGTTTTCACCAATTTCGATTTTGATATCTCCGTCTTTATAATCTTTCATCTTATTCTTTTCTACAAAAGCATCATATATAGCAGTCAGTATTCCTTCTAAAGAATCCTCACATTGCAAGATCAAAGATGGACATTTGTTCATAATGTGTCGTTCCCCCATCTGGTAATAAAAGTTGTGTTGGTTTCTCGCTGTAAATCAGCTGTCTGGTAATATAGTTTTCTTCGATTGGAATGTGGTACATCATCTTTCCTTCACAAGTAATAAAGTATAGGGCTCTCTTTAATACCACCCCCATTTTCTTAATATCCTCGAATCCCAGTTTCGCATGACGCCGGGCTGCAATAATTCGTCTCGCGCTCTTAGTGCCTATACCTGGCACGCGAAGCAACGTATAGTAATCGGCTTTATTGATTTCTACTGGAAAAAGTTCCAGGTGACGCACTGCCCAATCACATTTTGGATCGATTAACTCATTAAAATTCGGACGTGCTTCGGATAACAACTCATCTGCTTTGAATCCATAAAACCGCAACAAGAAATCGGCTTGGTAAAGGCGGTGTTCTCTTCGGAGTGGCGGTCCATCTTTTAAAGCAGGCAGATTTTCATCCTGATTCACATTGATAAAGGCAGAGTAAAACACTCGTTTTAATTCAAACTTATCATACAGCGCCTCTGATACAGACATAATCTGATAATCGGTTTCCTGTGTCGCTCCGATAATCATCTGTGTGCTCTGACCTGCTGGTACAAAGAATCTGTTACTGTGAGTGAGATTGTAACTGCTTTCCTTTTCTCGAACCATGTTATTCATTCTACTTTCAACCGCACTATATACGATATTTGAATTCATGGTTGATGAAACATACATCGCATTTGATGCACCACTTAATGCATGTCCATCCTCCAACTGCCATGCCTGCTGTGCCACCCTCGCAGCCTTTTCTCCTCGTAATACACCTCTGGCACTATGATAATCACATAGTTTATCATAACTTTCCTGCATCTCCGCCAACTGATTATAATAGGTCTTCTCATCCACAGTTATGCGACTTTTCATACTGGATACACCATGGTTCATACGGCTTTCTTTGATACCGCTTTGAATCTGACGCATAGGTGTTAAAATGTTGGTTCGTACTTTATTCGGTGCCAACTCCCGCAAGCCATCTGCTGTAGGCAGTTCTAAATTCACACTCATTCTGTCTGCTAAATATCCTACCAATTCTACCAAATCTACGGATGCGCCTGGAATTCCTTTCACGTGAATATATCCATTAAAATGATACTTTGTACGAAGTAAAAAAAGTGTTTGATATAACAATCCCATGGTATGATTCGGAGATTGTATAATTCCAGAACTCAAGAACAATCCCTCGATATAATTTCTACGATAAAACTCCATAGTAAGAGTACAGATTTCCTCTGGTGTAAAGGTCTCTCTAGGTACGTCATTGGATGCACGATTAATACAATACTGGCAATTATAAATACATTCATTGGTCATGAGAATCTTG
The DNA here is from genome assembly GCA_964503585.1 of uncultured Lachnobacterium sp. Taxonomy (GTDB): domain Bacteria; phylum Bacillota; class Clostridia; order Lachnospirales; family Lachnospiraceae; genus Roseburia. Next base: position 2,155 of record CAZDAP010000162.1, read on the forward strand.
AGCAGAGAAATACATCTACCATCTGCAGCAAAGCTATGACAGATGCCACAGCCTGCTGCACTACCTGTATGCTTACCATCGCCTTTCCGCTCCACACCACTGCTGGTACAGGCTACATCGTACTTGGCACTATCACTAAGCACAGTAAGTTTATTCATTAATCCATCCCATTTCGTAATTGCTTCCATGTAGCCTCCTATAATTTCTTATACACCCGAAAAACTACCTGATTTTTCAAGTATCTTTTTGTCCTGCGTCTTTGTTCTTCGTTCTAATTTCTTTATATCTTCTGCTGGTGGTAAGTCTTCAGGTTTTATACCACGTCCACCCAACATTTTTCTAATTTCTGTATGGTTTTCGAGTTTGTACAGCAAAATAACTCTGTGCAAAAGCAATTTCATCAAATCTCTTGCATACCAAAACTCAATCTGTTCGTTTTCCATTGTCCGTATTACCGCATCAAATTGTTTCTTTATCTGTTCTACTCTTTTTGAATCCTTTTTGAATCCATAATTTACTTCCCTTCATCACGCTCGAACATTTGTTCTTTTTCTTATAATAACACAGTGCTGCAAAAACATCAAGAACAAATGTTCTAGTTCGTAAATTAGATTCTTACATTAAAAGTTTTCTTTATACATATACTTTTTTAAATTAATAAAAGGACTCATTATGGAAACAAACCAGAAAATAGAAACTCTCTTTCGTGCAGCATTAAATGCCACTCCAGAAGAACGAGAAAAATCCAGCGACCTTTCCATCGGATTTGATATAACCGATGACACATGGGAGGTCATCGTAAAACACACAGGAAATCTGATGTCCTTGCAGGAAAAATATCCACAAGTTCAGTTCGTTGAATTACTAAATAATTATGGTATTTTACGTCTTCCTGAATCCCTTATCGATAGCATCGTGTCGGAGGAGATCATTACCTACATGGAAAAACCAAAGCAACTTTTTTATGAAGTTACAGAAGGAAAACGTGCATCCTGTATTACTGCTACACAGACTCGAATTCCTGAATTAACGGGACGAGGAACGATTGTCTGTGTCATTGATTCCGGTATTGATTACACACATCCTGACTTTCGAAATCCCGATGGAAGCACACGTATACTTGCACTTTGGGATCAGACAGTTCCTTCTAATTCCGTGGTAAATGCATTAGCACCAGATACGACACTAGACGCACCAGCAGGTTATTATTTGGGCACACTTTTTCCACGAGAAATCATTAATGAAGCTCTAAACGCTACAAATCCTCAGACACGATTTTCCATTTGTCCCAGTCAAGATTCTTCGGGACATGGAACCCA